>VCAW01000007.1 GCA_013607775.1 Campylobacterota bacterium
AAATTTAATTTAGCTTAAATTGTGGGTTGTTTTTGGTAATCTGCAAGTGGCTCTAGGGTATGAAATTTATTTATAATAAATAAAATTTATACTTCTATTGGCAGTCTGGCAATCTACGAGAGACCCATAACATTCCGTACTCATCTCGCGATGAACTTGGCTTTTTCAATACAGTATATCTGCATGAGAATATTCTAGCATAGATAACTTTATAGTTAATGACATTTGTGTGACAATGTGGTAAAAATAGATAAGAAAATAGGATTTAAAACTATAAAGAGAACAAATATATAAAAAAGTAATTTTAACTATTTGCTATCTTTATATAATTTACTTCAAGTTCTTCTTCGAAGATAGTAGAGATAATCTCTTTATAAATGTCTCCTGTGCTTTCCACAGATATACCGCAAGTACCTTGATTCACATGCCCACGCTGAAGTGCCAAATCAAGCACACGTCTGGCTATCGCTGCTCCTGTATCTATCAGCTTGACATCGCAAAGCATAATCTTAGAAATGGTTTCACCCACCAATGGGTAGTGTGTACAGCCAAGTACTATAGTATCAACATTATTTTCTTTCATAGGAAGTACCCATTGCTCTAGAAGTGTCTTGGTCTCTTCTGTAGAAATCTCACCCTTTTCTATCTGCTCCACAAGTCCAGGACAAGCCTGTTCAAAAAGTAAAATATCTTTTTGACTTGCCAATACATTGGCTAAAGATTGATATTTATCACCTCGAAGCGTTGCGGGTGTGGCTAATATCCCTATTTTACCCGTGACTGTATGTTCCATCGCTGGCTTAATTCCTGGCTCTGTCCCAATAATTATTAATGAAGGATAACGTTCGCGAAGTGTTTTAATCGCTGCTGATGTTGCGGTATTACAGGCAATAATGAGAATATCTATCTGATAAGTATCTAAAAGGTATTGTGTAATGTTTAGAGAGTATTGAAGTATCTGTTTTGGTGTTTTTTCACCATAAGGGGCATGTTTTGTGTCGGCAACATAAAAAATCTGTGCATTTTGAATGACTTCACTCAGTGCTTTGACAACTGTCAAGCCACCAAGTCCAGAGTCAAAGACACCGATTTTAAGCATGGGTGCCTACGCACCCTCATTCATAATAGAGAGGAACTCTTCATTTGATTTGGTTTTCATCATTTTAGAGAAGAGGAACTTAAGACCTTCTACCTCTTCCATATTTTGCATCGCATTACGTAATGCCCAAACTTTTTGAAGTGTAAGTGCATCTACCATTAGCTCTTCTTTACGTGTTCCAGACTTCGTTACATCTATCGCAGGGTAAATACGACGTTCTGATACATGGCGGCTAAGCACAACTTCAGAGTTACCTGTACCTTTAAACTCTTCAAAGATCACCTCATCCATACGAGAACCCGTATCTATCAGTGCAGTCGCAATAATAGTGAGACTTCCACCCTCTTCTATATTTCGAGCCGCACCAAAGAAACGTTTTGGTTTATGTAAGGCATTGGCATCAACCCCACCAGAGAGTACTTTTCCTGAGCTTGGTGTTACAGTGTTGTATGCACGCGCAAGTCTGGTGATGGAGTCCAGTAAAATGACAACATCTTTCCCCATCTCTACACGTCTTTTTGCTTTTTCTATCACCATTTCGGCTGTACGTACATGGTTTTGTGCAGGAAGGTCAAATGTAGAAGCATAAACCTCACCTTTGACTGAACGTTGCATATCTGTCACCTCTTCTGGTCTTTCATCTACAAGCAAGACCATAAGAGATGCATCAGGGTTATTATGCGTTACACCATGTGCTAGTTCTTTAAGAAGTTCTGTTTTACCTGTTCTTGGAGGTGCAACGATGAGTGCTCTTTGTCCCTTACCTATCGGACAGAAAAGATCAAGTACACGTCCCGTCATTTTCATCGGGTTATACTCCATCTTGAGTTGTTCCATCGCATAAAGTGGTGTAAGGTTATCAAAAAGAGGACGTTGTTTAGATTTATCAGGCGGCAGGTAGTTAATCGCTTCTATTTTAAGAAGTGCGTAGTATTTTTCCTGATCTTTAGGTGCACGTACCTGACCTGTAACGATATCTCCGTTTCTAAGTGCAAAACGTTTCACCTGTGTACCAGATACATAGGTATCATTTGATGAATTGGCAAAGTTTCCATCTATTGAACGTAAGAAACCATAGCCATCATTCATTATCTCCAAAATACCAGTATAAAGGATGAATCCTCCAGCAGAGACTTGTGATTTTAAGATTTCAAAAATAAGGTCTTTTCTTTGAAATTCGTTAGGGTTTTCAACTTTGACTTCTTTGGCTATCTCGACAAGTTCAGTAAGTGGGAGTTTTTGAAGGTCTTCAATTTTGTGACCATTAACTGGTACATGGGTTCTGTTTTTTCTGTTGGCATTATTGCCATTAGAAGATTTTTTGTTATCGCTCATATGTCCTCTTGTATTTGGGTATGAATTATGAAAGTATTTGCATTAACTATCTAATGCGTAAGTGATGCCATTATAATGCTTTTTGGCTGAAAAGTCAACTTAACGTACTTTCCTGTATTTTTTTAATATACTGTTGATTAATTAATCTGTAGGGGGATTAAATTATGCACAATAACTCACATTTATTATTTTATCGGATACAAGAATGGTAAACTTACTCCATAGTATGCCTGTTCCGGCTTCATTACTCAATCCTGATGGTACTATTTTTTATCTCAATCAAGCAGCTGAAACATTACATAATGTAGAGATGACACAACTCATAGGAAAAGACTGCCACGATATTTCACACCCTCAACATTTCACGCAGGGAGCGTGCCCTTTATGTCGAGCTATACTCTCAAAAAAAGATGTACGACATAAGGTACTTTATTGTGAGGTAAAGAAAAAAACTTTAGAATATACTTTGCATTTTATAACGATAAACAAAAAACCGTACATTATTCATTTTTGTTTAGATGTCACATCAACCATATCTGTCCCAACACATAGTGATACTATACCTGAACGCGTGAAACTCGCATTAAAAAGTTTTAAAGCAGGAATGTACGAATGGAATATGTTAGACAACAGTGCCTATGTCTCTAATGAATGGAAAATCATGTTGGGATATAGTATAGATGAGCCATTTCCTCCAGTCACTTTAGATACATGGAAAACCCGTGTACATCCCGATGATATTGACAGAGTCATGAAAAACCTTCAGAAAGCACTTGATACCCATGAAGAGTACATTGAGACAACCCATAGAGTTAAACATAAAGAGGGACATTACATTTGGATACTAGGCAGAGGACTCATAGAATATGATGCACAACATACACCATTGCGTATGATAGGTATGCATACAGATATCAGTGAGTACATTGCTTTACAGCAGAAATCTACAGAGCGTAGAAAAATTTTAGACAATTCATTGAATGAAATCTATATATTCAATGCTGAAGATTTAAAATTTGTATACCTTAACTATGGGGCAAAACACAATGTTGGCTACAGTTTTACTGAAATTTCAGAGTTAACCCCATTAGATTTAAATCCAAATATCAATAAACAAGATTTTTTGCATATTTTGAAATCTACACTTACTAAAGAAGCGCATACCTCTTTTTCTTCACAATGCCAACGTAAAGATGGTAGTATTTATGATGCTGAAGTTTATCTGCAAGAAACTATTTTTGAAGGTAAAAAAGCTTATGTTGCCATAGTACTAGACATCACTGAGCGTAAAAAGGCAGAAGCACTCATACGTGAACAGGCAAATAGTCTCTATTTTCTTGCCCACTATGATATGCTTACAGACTTGGCAAACAGAGTACTGCTCACTGAACGCCTCCAGCAAGCCATTAAAAAAGCAAAAAAGAGCCAAAGTAAACTGGCACTCTTCTTTATTGATATCGATAAATTTAAACAGATTAATGACCATCATGGGCACTACATTGGCGATCAAGTGCTTAGAGAAATTGCGCAACGTCTTAAAAAACTGGTTTCTCATGAAGATACCGTTGCAAGATTTGGAGGAGACGAATTTATTATTCTTACTGAAAATATAGAAAATATAGAGCTACTTCAGAGACAGATAAAAGATTTGTTTGATATACCTGTTTACATAAATAATTTGAAGTTACCTATAAATTGTAGTTTGGGAATAAGTATATATCCTGATGATGCACAAAATATGGATAAACTGCTTATTGATGCCGATAAGAAAATGTATCGTTAAAAACACAAAGATAGCTAAAATTCAACCCTACGTTAACGCATAATACAACAAGGGTGGGTACATCCCAACACCCATCAAAAAGAAGTAGGGAGGCATTTTCCACTCTAACATCTGCCCTACTTCTGCAGAGACTTCTTTTTCTACAAAAACTTTTTTAATCAGTTCAATTTTATAAAACATATCAAAAATCTTAAGTGCCAAAAGGAATATCATACTGGCATTAAGTACACCCGTTATCAATACAATAAAAAGTAACACATAAAAGCCTGGTTGTACAAGAAAAAACAAAAAGATACTTTTTCGATAGTAATGATAAAGATTTGATAAAATCCCAAATAAAGTTTCTGCACGTTGTGTATATGCTTCAAAAAGTTCAGCCACCACCAACATGAATGTAAATAATAATACGTTTTCCATGGGGAATCTTACCCATATTTGGATAAAATAATTCCATCAAATAATTTTCATAAGGACTACACTTGGCAGAAGTTGCATGTACCCACTGTAATCTTACCTTTTCCAAAGACGTGATGATTGTTGAAGATGACCGTTACTTCTGTTGTAAAGGCTGCCAAGGGGTTTACCATTTGCTTAATGCTGAGGGACTCGATACATTTTATGACAAATTGGGAAATACCACCCTACAACCTGCAACACAAGAGACAGATGATTTAGAGAAGTTTGATTTAGAAGGCTTTAAAAACAAATATATAAAAGTAGATGAAGACGGCCTATATGAAATACACCTCATCATAGAAGGTATTCACTGTTCTGCTTGTGTATGGCTCAACGAAAAGGTACTGCATAAAACCCAAGGAGTGTTGGAAGCGAGTATCAACTACACCAACAACAAAGCTAAAATCGTTTGGGATCCTGAAGTTGTTAAGCTCTCCAAACTCATCGAAACCATCCGTTCCATTGGCTATAACGCCTACCCCTATGACCCAAGACTCCAAGAAGAGAGAGCCATAGCCACACGTAAAACCTACTACACACGTATCTTGGTTGCCGTCTTTGGTGCGATGAATATTATGTGGCTTGCCATTGCACACTATGCAGGCTATTTTTCGGGTATTCAACAATCCTTCAAAGATATTTTGAATTGGGCTGAATTTGCACTCGCTACACCTGTACTTTTTTACTCAGGATGGATATTTTTCAGAGGTGCCTACTACGGCTACAAAAACCATATTGTCAACATGGACACACTGGTAGCATCAGGCGCACTCTCTGCCTACATCTACTCCATCTATGCCATGCTAACACATAGAGGAGAGGTCTATTTTGACTCGGTAGTGATGATTATCACCTTTGTACTTGTAGGTAAATATCTTGAAGTACTGAGTAAAAAATCTGCTGTAGATACACTTGATAACATCATGGGTACGACACCTACAGAAGTAACTGTCATAAAAGATGAAAGTAAATCGCTACTTTCTATAGAAAATGTCATGGTAGGCGACACCATAGAGCTGAAGCCTGGAGAAAAAGTTGTCATAGATGGTGAACTTGTCTGGGGAGAAGCCTCTTTTGATGAAAGCTCTCTTACTGGTGAAAATGAACCTCTCTATAAAAAACAAGGTGACACCATACTTTCCGGTTCTATCTGTTTAGACTCAGTGATACGTTACAAAGCCACCAAAGATGCATCCAATTCTATGTTGACTTCCATCATCTCTTTACTTGAAGAGTCCATTACTAAAAAGCCTCGTATTGAACAGCTGGCCAATACCGTATCAGGTTATTTTTCTACAACTATTTTACTCATTTCTCTACTTACCTTTGCAGGTTGGTATTTCTATCAAGGGAGTGTTGAGACTGCACTCATTGTAGCCATTTCTGTCATCGTCATTGCCTGTCCTTGTGCCTTGGGATTGGCAACACCTATGGCAACTCTTGTAGGTATCTCTATGGCAGCCAAACGGGGCATACTTTTTAAAGAAGCAACCTTTCTTGAAACTATGGCACAAGCAGATATTTTGGCTCTAGATAAAACAGGAACCATTACAGAAGGTAAACCCTCTGTTGTGAATGCTCAGATTTATGATGATTTTAATCCCTCTTTGTTATATGCACTGGTCAACACATCCAATCACCCTATCTCCAAAGGTATACAGCGTTACATTGAGACAGAGTATGAAAATATAGAACCTCTATCATTGGAAAATATTTCAACCATTGAGGCTAAAGGTCTCACAGCTACCTATAACAATCAAGCACTTGCAGGAGGTAATGAAAGCCTCCTAAAAGCTCTAGATATCAAAGTCGATACAGACTCAGAAAATGCACTCTTTTTCTTTAGCATAGACCAAAAACTTGTGGCACGTTTTGAACTTAGCGACACCATACGAGAAGATGCCAAAGATGCTATTGAGCAGATACAATCTTTAGGTATTGAAGTGGTGATGCTTACAGGAGATCACTTGCAAAGTGCACAAAAAGTTGCCAAACAAGTAGGTATAGATCGCATCCATGCTAAACTTCTTCCTCAAGATAAAGCAAGTCTCATCGATACGTTTCATGAAGAAGGGCATATTGTAGTCATGGCAGGCGACGGGATAAACGATGCCATAGCCTTGGCATCTTCCAACATTGCCATCGCTATGGGGAATGGTGCCGATGTGGCTATCTCAGTGAGTGACATCGTCTTACTCGATGAAAAACCTCTGCGTATTTTTGAAGCCTTTAGACTTTCTCGCAGAACATTTAGAGCAGTAAAAGAGAATTTAGGTTTTTCATTAGTGTATAATGTAGTAGCCGTGCCACTTGCGGTACTAGGTTTTGTCAACCCTCTTGTAGCGGCACTCTCCATGTCTTTGAGTTCACTCATCGTTGTGGGCAACTCTATGCGTATTAAACGTTTAAAACTTAAGGAATAACATGAGCGAAAATATTGTGATTATGATGATAGGTATCTCTACTTTTTTAGGAGCCATTGGTCTGGGTGCACTCATTTGGGCTGTGCGTACAGGACAGTTTGATGACCACTCCAAGTTCATTGATGCAGTGAGAAATGACAATGTAGAAGATTTACGAGATGCTGCCTCTATGTCAGAGAGAAAAAAAGCACATAAAGAGAAGATAAAACAAGAACGTCTGGAAAAAGAGAAAAACTATCGTCCTGCAGACTAATCCATGATAAAACTTAGTTTTTACTGCTATAATTTTAAAAATAAAATAGGGGAATTTTATGTCCATCCACTCTTCCATCTTTCGTGAATATGATATTCGAGGTATTTTTGAAAAAGAACTAAATGCCACATCTGTAAAACTTATAGGGTATTTTCTTGGTCAAAAAGTAGGTGGAGACAAAGTCGTTTCCATCGGATATGATGCTCGTTCTCACTCTCCTATTTTAAGAGACTACCTTACCTCTGGACTCAATGCTGCAGGCTGTAAAGTACTCGACATGGGAATGGTGGCTACACCGGTAAATTACTTCTCTAACTACATTGACTTTAATGGTGTCACTACAGATGCCTCTGTGATGATCACCGGTTCGCACAACCCAAGTGAATACAATGGTTTCAAAATGACTGTTGACAAAAGTCCATTTTTTGGAGATGCCATCTATGCCTTGGGTGATGAAATCATCGCTAATCAAACGATGCAAATAGAAGACAACCTAGACAAAACAGATATCGATGTAAAAAAACCTTATATTGATTTTATGGTAAAAGAATTCTCTGCACTTAAAGGACTTAAGAAAAAATTAGTCATCGATGCAGGAAATGGTGTAGCCGATACAGTCATAACAGATATCTTCGATGCTCTGGATTTTGACTATGTAGGTCTCTATCTTGAGCCAGACGGTACCTTTCCTAACCACCATCCAGATCCCTCTGTAGAAAAAAACCTTGTAGACGTAAAAGCTGCACTTGAAAAAGAGGGTGACATTGCCTTTGCCTATGATGGAGATGCTGACCGTATCGCAGTACTAACACACAAACATAACATCAAGGGTGACCAAATGGCACTTCTCTATGCTATGAAAATGGAAAACCCTACAGTCATTGGTGAAGTCAAATGTTCGCAGGTCATGTATGATGAACTCGAACGCCGTGGTGCCAAAGCTATTATGTACAAAACCGGACACTCTAACCTCAAAGTAAAAATGAAAGAGACCAATGCTGATCTAGCTTGTGAAGTCTCAGGACATATCTTCTTTAAGCACCGTTACTTTGGTTACGATGATGCCATCTATGCAACGCTGAGAATGTTAGAACTTATTGCGGATGGTATTGACTTGGATGCAGAGATTGATGCTTTGCCACAAGTTTTTTCAACTGAAGAGCTAAAAGTTGAGACAACAGAAGAAGAGAAATTTCACATTATCAACAAGGTAAAAGCTTTACTTGCAAATCCTCCTGCCGACTTCCCAACTATTGTCAATATTATTGATGTTGACGGGGTACGTATCAACTTTGAAAAAGGCTGGGGGTTAGTCCGTGCAAGTAATACAACACCTGTACTTGTAACACGTTTTGAATCAATAGATGAGGCATTGGCAAAAGAGTATGAAGAGAAGGTTAATGCACTCATTTCAGAGGCAAAAGAGTCCCTATGAAAAATAAACTACACTTCAACGCAACCCTAAATGGCAAAGCAAAAGAAGTTTTTGCATCACTACAAGAAGAAGAAAAGACCATAGGCTATTACGCCTTGCCAGAACAAGACATCTCTGCTGTGACAGAGTATTGTAAAACGATCTCTTCTGAAGTTGAAACCATTGCGGTGATTGGTATCGGAGGGAGTTCACTGGGAGCAAAAGCAGTCTATGAGTTTTTAAAACCTGTTGAATCACTCTCTAGAGAAGTCTACTTTTTTGAAAGTACAGACCCTATTAACATCAAAAGTCTTCTTGCCAAAATAGATGTAACAAAAACCCATTTTCTTGTCATCTCAAAATCAGGGACAACAGTAGAGACCTTTGCAATCTATAAATATATTCTCTCTTTACAATCTGATGCAACTTCCTATACATTCATCACAGATCCAGGTTCTGCTTTGGAAAAATATGCACAAGATATTCACGCAAATGTGCTGCATCTTCCTGACAATGTAGGAGGACGTTTTTCTGTACTTTCTGTAGTAGGTTTGGTACCATTAGCACTTTGTGGTATCGATATACAAGCACTCCTCAATGGAGCAAACACTATCAAGAAAAGCTTTTTTGAACATGGATATCTGCATGATATTTTGTTAAAAAAGTCTCTATTTTATGCAAAGAACCATGCGCAGTATCATATTAACTGTATTTTTGCCTATTCAGAATCACTCAAATACTTTTGTGAATGGTATGTGCAACTTTGGGGTGAGAGTCTAGGGAAAAAACAGCGTTCTTCTGCCTTTAATGTTGGACTTACCCCCATCGGTCTCATAGGTCCAAAAGACCAGCACTCCTTTTTACAGCTTATTATGGAAGGGACACGTGACAAATCAGTAACCTTCATCCAAGTAGAAGATTTTGAAGATGAGATTAAAATTCCAAATACTACTTTGCCTCATTTAGAATCATTGGATACACTCAATAACCTAGCCTTTTCAAAACTCATCAATATGCAATGTAACTCAGTCATTGAGGCACTTTTAGAAGAAGAGAATATTCCTCTTGACAGTATTATTATTCCTAAAATAGATGCACAAAATATCGGTTCACTTATCTTTTACTACGAACTGCTTACGTCTCTTGTCGGAGAACTCATCGATATCAACACCTATGACCAACCTGGGGTTGAAGCGGCTAAGATTATTTTAAAGAAGAAACTTACGTCTATTTAGCTATAATTATTTAAAAATAATTTAAGGTGAATTACTATGGTTAAAAAATGTCTCTTCCCTGCTGCAGGCTACGGCACACGCTTCTTGCCTGCTACAAAAGCTACTCCAAAAGAGATGCTTCCCGTCCTAACAAAACCACTCATTCAGTATGGTGTTGAAGAAGCACTTGAGGCAAATCTTAAAACAATGGCTATTATTACCGGTCGGGGTAAACGTGCCATAGAAGATCACTTTGATATCTCTTATGAGCTGGAACATCAAATCAAAGACACAAGTAAAGAACATCTTCTCAGAGAGATACGTTCTCTCATTTCCCAATGTACTTTCTCCTATACAAGACAAGTAGAGATGAAAGGTTTAGGACATGCTATCCTTACGGGAGAAACACTCATTGGTAATGAACCTTTTGCAGTTATATTGGCGGATGACCTTTGTACGTATAAAGGAGACAATGTTCTCAAGCAAATGATAGAAGTCTATGAAAAATACCAATGCTCCATTGTTGCCATAGAAGAGATACCAAAAGAAGAGACACATAAATACGGTGTCATTGCCGGTCACTTAGTAGATAATACAGACGATACTTACCGTGTAACAGATATGGTTGAAAAGCCAAGCCCTGAAGATGCACCAAGCAATATGGCTATCATCGGACGCTACATCTTAACCCCTGATATCTTTGAGATACTCAAAGAGACCAAGCCAGGTAAAGGTGGAGAGATACAAATCACCGATGCCTTGCTCGAACAAGCAAAACAGGGAAAAGTCATCGCTTACCGCTTTAAAGGTAAACGCTTTGACTGTGGCTCAGTAGATGGCTTTGTTGAAGCCACCAATTACTTCTATAACAAAACAAAAGGATAATCATGAAAGGTATTATATTAGCCGGAGGGTCAGGAACACGTCTTTACCCTATTACCAAGGGGATCTCAAAACAACTCGCACCTATCTACGATAAGCCGATGATTTACTATCCACTTTCTGTTTTGATGCTCTCAGGTATTACCGAAGTGCTTATCATCTCTACACCAGATGACTTACCTCGTTTTGAAGCCTTACTTGGTGATGGTTCTGACATTGGTATGAAATTTACTTATATTGTTCAACCTTCACCAGATGGACTTGCACAAGCATTTATATTAGGAGAAGAATTTATAGGTGATGATGATGTATGTCTTGTATTGGGCGATAACATCTTTTATGGTCATGGGCTCACAACACTACTTGCTTCTTCTGTTAAAAATGCACAAGAAGATAACAATGCTACTGTATTTGGGTACTACGTTAAAGACCCAGAGCGTTATGGAGTAGCAGAATTTGATGAAAATGGTAAAGTAACTTCATTAGAAGAAAAACCTGAAGCACCAAAAAGTAACTACGCAGTTGTTGGTCTCTATTTTTATCCTAATGATGTAGTGAAAAAAGCACACCAAGTCAAACCATCTGACCGTGGAGAACTGGAAATTACTACACTAAACCAAGACTACTTGGCTGAAGAACGTCTAAAAGTAGAACTTATGGGAAGAGGCTATGCATGGCTTGATACCGGTACACATGAAAGTCTTTTAGAGGCTTCCAATTTCATCCAAACCATTGAAAACAGACAAGGTCTAAAAGTGGCATGTATTGAAGAGATAGCTTATGAAATGAGCTATATTAGCAAAGAAAAACTTCTAGAACTAGCAGAACCTTTGAAAAAAAATCAGTATGGGCAGTATTTGATTAAAAAAGCAAATGACTAAACTTAATATTCAACATTTATATTAGGTATAAATAAAACTACTGATACAGATCTTGCGTAGAAAAGAAAGGATAGAATCATCTATCGGCTTTCTGGATCTGACATATAACCTCTTTAGATATGAACAGCTACTAAGGTTGCATAAGGTGTAAATAATCTAAAAAGTAAGAAATATTGAGTGAGTTTTACTCTAAAAACATAATATCCACTCAACTTTTCTACTAAAAATGAAAGAATAGTTGAGAATTTTGTTCAAAAATATGAATAAGTTGATTTAGGCTACTGAAATGGTGGTTTTTAGAGATGCCTTTATTGTACTCAATGATAAATTGAGCTTCTTGTGTAGAGCATTCACCTCAGTTCATCGGCAACCTAATCACTAATTGGGTATAATCCCCATTACCAATAATTCAAATCGATATTTTAACTATAAGCTTTTAAGTTAGCTTGCTAAAAACGAAAATCACATTTAGAAGAAAGATGAATAATAGATGTCAAAAATAAAAGTTTATTCAGCGAACTATCGTTGTAACGACAATATACTTACGGCACTGAAAGCACTCTATCAACAAGCTATGACATACCGATGGCAGATCTTACTGGCCATTAAAAAAAGTATACATCAAACTTATCAACAAGATGTTTTTGGTCTTTTCTGGTCCATTGTTATGCCTATTATTCCTATGACCATATATATGGTGCTAGCTTACATCAAAGTATTTAAAACAGTAGACAATATGCCTTTTATTTACTATATTTCCATAGGGATGCTAGTCTGGCTGCTTATGTCAACGACTATCCATACTATTATGCTATCGATAAAGTCAGAAAAGTCTATCTTAACTACAACCAATTTCCCCATATTCCCAACCATCCTTTCAAGATTGGGAGAGGTACTGCATGATACCGCTATACGATTTGTCATTGTAGTTATCGTTGTAATATCGTTTCATATCCATCTCAACCTTGCAAATATACTGCTCGCCCTTCTCTCTCTCATCCCTGCCATCATCTTTGCATTAGGTTTGGGTATGATGTTGAGTATATTGGATGTTGTAGTACAGGATACACGTCGTATTGTACTGCTTGTTTTACGTTATGGTCTCTTTATCTCTTCTGTCATTATGCCTTTCCCTGAGTGGGGAATCCCCGGCATGCTGAACAAATTCAACATTTTCAATACCTATGTCAATACGACCAGAGACTTGCTTCATCATGGAAATATAACGCATCTCGATATCTATATCTACTCTTCTATTTTTTCAATAATTATCTTTTTGATTGCCGTGAAACTTGTCTATTCTATGGATTATAAAATAAGGGCTTATCTCTAAAATGAAAAATGAAAATGTCATAGAAGTCAACAATGTTTCCAAAGTTTTCAGTAAAAACTTTAGGTCCGCACGGGTACAACTACTCACTATACTTAAAGAGAGTTTTCTGGGATGCCATGACAAACAGGCACTCCTTCAAGATGAATTTTGGGCACTAAAAAATATCTCCTTTGACATCAAGGAAAATGAAAAACTGGCTATATTGGGTCCCAATGGTTCCGGCAAGAGTACCCTGCTGAAAATGATCAATGGTATCTACCTTCCCAATGAAGGACAAATTTCTGTCAATGGCACAATCAGCAGTGTTTTGGAGCTCTCAAGCGGGTTCAAACCTGAGCTGAGCGGCTATGAAAATATTTATCTCAAGTTTGCCCTTTTAGGCAAAAAGAAAGATGAAGTAGATGCAATCATTGATGAAGTAATCGATTTTTCAGAACTTCGTGATTTTATGGAGACGCCTCTTAAACATTATAGTTCCGGCATGAAATCAAAGTTAGGGTTTGCTATAGTTACAAGTATTGAACCGGAAATTCTTATTTTGGATGAAGTTTTTGCAGCTGGAGACAACAATTTTAAATTAAAATCAAAAGCTCGCATAGCAGAATTATATCAAAATACCACTACTATTATAGTGACACATAATATGAATATTGTTAAAGATATTGCAGATCGTGTGATTGTATTAAAAGAAGGAAAGTTGGTTTTTGATGGTAACCCTGAAGAGGGTATTATATTTTACGAAAATATGTATAGTGACAGTAATAGTAATACATATATCAGTGCTTATATTAAAAAATTATATCATGATATACTTGGACGTAAAGCAGATAAAGAAGGATTAAATTATTGGGTACGAAATTTGGGATCCCAATCTATGTTTGGTTCAGATATTGCTGTTGCATTTATATTGTCCAGTGAATTTAGTAAAAAAAATACCGACAATATAACATTTATATCCATTCTTTATCAGGCATTTTACAATAGAGTTCCAAGTTCTGAAGAACTTAATTTATGGTCAGCTAGATTAGACAATGGAATTATAAGAGAAGATATTTTAGCAATATTTTTAAATTCTGATGATTTTTTCAATCTTTGCAAATCGTATGGAATTATTGCAAAGAGATAATCTTTAATAGATCTTTTTTACTTTCTCTTCTTCTTGTATTAAAATTTCAAGTACATCAAAAAATGACATTTCATATTCCCAACCCAATTGTATTTTGGCTTTAGATGAATCACCATAAATATTTTCTATTTCATTTGGACGGAAATATTTTTTATTTATCACAATCCTACTTTTTTCTAATTCAAGTCTCTCAAAAATATAATAGATGATCTCGCGAATACTTAAGGATATTCCAGATGAAATGATATAATCATCTGGGGTATCATGCTGCATCATCAAATACATCGCTTCTACATATTTTGGTGCATAGCCAAAGTCTCTTCTTATATCTATATTTCCAACTTCTAGTATGTCTGTCTTACCATTTTTGATATCTAAAGCTGTTCTAATTATTTTTTTAATAATAAAGTGATTCTCGCGTAATGCAGACTCATGATTAAATAATATCCCTGATGTAGTAAATAATCCAAATGATTCCCTGTAATTAATAGTAATCCAATGCGAAGTAGCTTTTGAAATACCATAAGGACTCACAGGATGAAAAATAGAATCTTCTTTTAGTGGTAACGTATTGACACTACCAAACATTTCACTACTAGATGCCTGATAAAACTTAATATTTGTGTCTGTAACTCTAATACTCTCAAGAAGATTGGCAGTAGATATAATATTGAAATTCAATGTTTCAATCGGTTCATGAAATGATTTACCGACAGAACTTTGTGCTGCAAGATTATATATCTCAATAGGATGGTATTTCTTTATAAGAGATATAATCTCTTGTATATAAAGAAGATCGCACTTTTCAAATCTAATTTTAGATGTGATTCCCAGATAGTCAAGCCTTTTGGTATTAATTATTTCACTTTTTCTTATTAACCCGGTTACATAGTACCCCTTATTCAAAAGTAATTGTGAGAGATATGCACCATCTTGTCCTGTTATACCGGTTATAAATACTGTTTTCATTATGTAACTTTATGTATATTTTTCTAGATTATTCAAAGTCTTACTAAGCTACAATTATATCAAAAAAATATTATTTAGAGCGAAGAATGACTCTTTAAACTAAATAGCAAATAGAAAGAGGTAATTTATGCAAACAAATGATTTTTATAGAGCTTTTGAAGATAGGTTTAGAGGTTCAAGAGAAGGCATCAAAAAACGTTTAGAAATTTATTTACCTTTTTTGTTACCTTTGAAAAATATTTATCCGGAAGGCAATTCTATAGATATTGGTTGTGGTCGAGGAGAATGGCTTGAACTTTTAAAAGAAAACCATATGGCAGTTGAGGGTGTTGATTTTGATAAAGGAATGTTGAATGCTTGTTGGGAGCTTGGTCTGAATGCAAGTCAGGGGGATGGTATAGCGATGCTGAGAGAACAAGCTGATGAAAGTTTGATTGTTGTCAGTGCTTTTCATGTTGTCGAACATATCAGTTTTGAAGAATTACAAGTTTTAATTTCAGAAGCATTTCGTATTTTAAAACCAGGCGGATTACTGATACTCGAAACACCAAATCCGGAAAATATTAAAGTCGCAACAGAAAGTTTTTACGTCGATCCAACACATATAAAACCTATTGTTTCTCCTCTACTTTCATTTTTGCCAGAGTATTTTGGTTTTTTACGTACAACTGTACTCAAGTTACAAGAAAATAGAGATAATATTGATCGGAAAAATATCACACTTATGCAAGTCCTGTCGGAAGTGAGTCCTGATTATGCAGTAGTTGCACAAAAAAAAGCACCTGATAACACTTTGGAATTGTTTAAGGATTTATTTACAAAACAATATGGACTTTCTTTGCAATCACTAGCAAATAGTTTTGAGAAGAGATTAAAAAGAATAGAGGACAGAACCATTCAATCTGAAAGAAGAATAAATATCATATGGAAACTTACAAAACCATTTCGCTGGATAAAGAAAAAACAAGCTTATTACTTAAGCAAAAAGGTCAATAAATGCGTATAGTGATTGACCTACAGGGAGCACAAGGTATATATAGCAGAAACAGAGGCATTGGGCGTTACAGTACAGCTATTACAAAGGCTATCATTCGTAATAAAGGTTCCCATGAAATATTTCTTGCTTTAAATAATTTATCTTTAGATGTTGTTAAGGAAATACGCTCTGAATTCAATGATTTACTACCGCAGGAAAATATAAAAGAATGGTGTACTTTACAAAATACTGCAGGTTTTGATAGTACAAATACTTGGCGTCGAAGAATAGCTGAACATACAAGAGAGGCATTTTTAACGAGCTTAAAACCAGATGTTATTTACATCACAAGTTTATTTGAAGGGTTTAATGATGATGCAGTTACAAGTGTCGGACTAAATCAATCTACTATACCTGTGGTTGTCACTTTGTATGATCTTATCCCACTTATTAATAAATCACAGTATTTAAAAAATATCAATATGAAAAAATGGTATACAGAAAAAATAAAATATTTAAAAAAAGCAGACATGCTGCTTTCAATTTCTGAATCATCAAGAGAAGAGGCACTTGAGTATATTGATTGTTTCCCAAACCAAGTATTTAATATCGGTACAGCAGCAGATGAACAGTTTAAAATAAATAAAATTTCAAATAGAGAAGAAAAAGAGATTCGTACACGGTATGCATTAATCAAACCTTTTCTTATGTATACCGGGGGAGGAGATGTCCGTAAAAATTTAGAAGGCTTGATCCGTGCATATGCTTTGCTGGACATGTCCATACGTGAGAGACATCAACTTGCTATTGTTTGTGCTCTGGGTGAAAAACATCAAAAAAAACTTCTAACCTTGGCAAAGGAAAAAGGTTTGGAAGAGGGTGAACTTATTTTAACTTCTTATGTTCCAGAAAATGATTTAATAGTCCTTTATAATTTATGTAAAGCTTATATTTTTCCATCATGGCATGAAGGTTTTGGTCTACCTGCTTTAGAAGCTATGAGATGTGGTGCAGCAGTTATAGCAGCAGACAGTTCAAGCTTGCCAGAAGTGATCGGATTAAAGGAGGCACTTTTTGATGCACGTAGTGACCAGAAAATGGCAGATAAAATTCTACAAGTATTGACAAATGAGACATTTAGAGCTAAATTGAGAACCCACGCAAGACTGCAGATAAAAAAGTTCTCATGGGATATCTCTGCTAAAAAGGCTATGGAAGCTTTTGAAGGCTTACATAAAAACCATATAACCAATAACAGACGTCTTAAACTAGCATATATATCACCATTGCCACCCGAGTATAGTACTGTGTCAGAGTACAGTGTAAAGTTACTTCCTGAACTCTATAAAGTATATGATATTGATATTATTTTAGAACAAAAAAATGTTTCAGACCCATGGATTAAAGAACACTGTACGACACGTGATATAAAGTGGTTTAAAAAACATGCTTTGCAATATCATAGGATCTTATATCATTTTGGAAATGCATACCCCCATAAATATATGTTTCACTTACTTCAGAAATTTCCAGGTATTGTCGTTTTGCATGATTTCTTCTTGTCAGATGTTTTATATCAAATGTCACAGGAGAACTATCATGGTGCTTCTTTTAGGAAAGACCTTTATTATTCACATGGCACCAAAGCCCTCTGCAATATAAAAAATGCTAGAAATATATATCCGATAAACAAAAGTGTTTTGGACCATGCAAAAGGGATTATTGTCCATAGCAATAGCTTAGTAACACTTGCTGAAGAATGGTACGGTAAAGCACAGACGATTAATTGGACTATTGTACCATTTTCAAACAATGACATGAAACCTTATATTGATGCAGTTGAATCCCATTATACCTACAACTACGATGAAAAAGATTGTCTTCTTGAACAACTGAAAATAGATAATATGAAGATAAGAGAAGATACAGTAGAGACTATGATGATGGCACAAAAGGCTGAATTGTTAGCCAAGAAAAGATACAACACACTTAAAAAAAGTACCTCTTGGAGAATAACATCTCCGTTACGGCTTTTTAGCAGAGGTTTTCGTTGGTTCTTTAGTAGACTTTGGGCATGGATAATATTTGCACCGGGCAGCCGCCCTAAACGAATATGGGATACGTACAAAAAGTGGTCTTCTACCAATCATTTCATAAAAAGTAATAATGCGATAAACAAAATGATGCTTAAATTTAGACAGTTAAAGAATCTTATTATAAATTTAAACCATAAACAAAAATGGAGAATAGAAGGACCTTTTGACAGTTCATACAGTCTCGCCTTACTTAATCGTGAAACAGCATTGGCATTAGATACATTAGGGTATGAGGTTGCCTTGCACTCAACAGAAGGTCAGGGAGATTTTAAGCCTAATGCCAGCTATCTTGAACAGCACCCTAGAGTCTCTCAGCTTTATCAGCATTCATTGCTCCTAAATCAACATCAGGCAGATGTTACAAGTCGAAACCTCTATCCACCTAGAGTTTGTGATATGCATTCTAGAGTCAATATGTTACACCATTATGCCTGGGAAGAATCTGGATTTCCTCAAAGTTGGGTTAAAGATTTTAACACCTGTCTTACGGGTATGACTTGTCTTTCTCATCATGTAGAGAAACTTATGATAGACAATGGTGTGAATATACCTATACTCACATCCGGTTGTGGCGTTGATCATTGGGAGAAAATATCTCTAGATGAAACCTATCACATTCAAGCGAAAGCATTTCGATTTTTGCATGTTTCTTCATGCTTCCCAAGAAAAGGTGTAGATGTTTTACTCAAGGCATATGGTAATGCTTTCAGTGCTCAAGATGAGGTTAGTTTAGTGATTAAAACATTTCCAAACCCACATAATGAAGTACATAAATTCTTAGATGAAATGAAAGTAAATAATACTAATTTTCCAGATGTGATCATCCTAGAAGATGATCTGACAGAGGAAGAACTTAAAGCACTTTATCTGCAATGTCATACCCTTGTAGGCCCAAGTAGAGCAGAAGGTTTTGGTCTTCCTTTTGCAGAAGCTATGTTGTCAGGTTTAGCTGTTATCGCAACAGGTTGGGGTGGACAACGTGATTTTTGTAATGACGATACAGCATGGTTAATCGATTATGAATTCACACCAGCAAAAACGCATTTTGAGCTTTATGATTCTGTATGGGTAGAACCTTCATCTGAGCATCTCACATTACTGATGCGTGAAGTCTATGAGTTACCTGTGGACATACGCAGCAAAAGATCTCATCAGGGAAGAGAACTGTTATTGGAAAAATTTAAATGGACAAATGTAGCACAGAGATTAGTAGATTCATCAAAGATTTTACCGTATATAAATCGAAGAAAAGTATTAAACATAGGATGGATTAGTACATGGAATACAAAGTGTGGTATCGCATCTTACTCAGAGCATCTCATAAATGCTATAGAAGAAGAGGTAACAATACTCGCACCATATGCAGATAGTTTAACTAAAACTGATACTCCGAATGTAGAACGTTGTTGGAATACAGGAGATAAAAATACGCTAGAAGAACTTTCTCTTACGATAGAAAAATTTAGGCTCGAAACAATAGTGATACAGTTTAACTATGGTTTTTTTAATTTTGAAAGTTTAAGTGAGTTTATTATTGATCAGATAGATCAAGGACGAACAGTACTTGTCATGCTTCATGCCACAACAGATTCTCCTGATACTCCAAGCGTTAAACTTGAAACCTTGGTACCTGGATTTAAAAAAGCCTCCCGTCTTTTAGTGCATTCTTATAGAGATTTAAATCGCTTAAAAGAACATGGTCTGGTTGACAATGCAGCACTCTTTCCTCATGGTATTCTTGACTACCAAAATAAATCACAACATAAAAATAAAACTTTCACTCTAGCAAGTTATGGTTTCTTCCTACCACATAAAGGCTTATTGGAACTGATAGAAAGCGTTAAAATCTTAGTTGATATGGGAATGGATGTTCAGCTAAAAATGATAAATGCAGAGTATCCCGTTCAAGACTCTTCTGACTTGATCATTAAGGCAAGAAAACGCATTGAACATTTAGGCTTAAATAAAAAGGTTGAATTGATATATGACTTTTTACCAGATGATGAGTGTTTAAACCATTTAAGTAGCTCAGACCTTATAGTCTTTCCATATCAGGAAACAGGAGAGTCATCAAGTGCAGCAGTAAGGTATGGTTTGGCTTCAAACACTTTGGTTGCCGTAACACCTTTAGATATATTTGACGATGTTGATCATGCTGTTTTTAAGTTCTCTGGTTGTACGCCTGAAAATATGGCAGAGAGTATAGCTGGTATCATACAAGAGGTTAAAAATGATTCAAAATCAGTAGAGGAAAAGAGAACAGATGCAAAGAAATGGTGTGATACTCACAGATACTCTCAACTTGGAGAAAGACTAAGCAATATATTGTTAGCTCTAAATCAAAATAAAAATACAGTAGGAAGTTTAAAGTAAAGATCAGTTATGCTAAGTCAAATTGCATATATTAAGGGACAAATTATCATACAAAGAATCATTATTGCTATAATACTATTA
>VCAW01000008.1 GCA_013607775.1 Campylobacterota bacterium
GATGATTTAGCAGATACTGTTGAAGAGATGATACCTCATGCAAACAGGAGTAACACTTGCTAACTTTGCCCTCGTCATGAAAGCAAGGCTCTATCATAGAAGGTTTTTCAGAAAAAATACACAAACCAATGTTGTTGAGCTTAGAGAGTATGTTGACTTTAAAGGCATGAAAACTTTGGCTCACTGCTTGTCCCAGCAGAAGAAGATGAAACTGCCGATGGACTTTTAGCCGCAACCAATAGGGAGTATAGCCTCCAAAAGCAGATACCCTCTTCTGAGTTTACTTGCGTGGTGACCAACCCTCCCCACATGGGAAGCAAAGGAATGAATAAAGAGCTTAGTGATTTTGTGAAGAAAAGATACCCAGACAGCAAGTCAGACCTTTTTGCAGTGTTTATGGAGCGAACTTTAGAGCTTACGAAGCCACATGTCTTTATGAGTATGATAAATCAGCACTCTTGGATGTTCCTCAGCTCGTATGAAAAACTTAGAGTGAAGATCATAGAGAATGAACGCATAGATACCATGGTGCATCTTGGTCCCCGTGCGTTTGAAGAGATCGGTGGGGAAGTGGTACAAAGCGTGGCTTTTGTACTTGAAAAGGGTAAATGACATTGTAAATAAAACAGATTTGCTATTAAATTCATTTTATACTATAATATTTTAACTATTAAATGAATTTCATACCTAAAGGATAATGATGATACCTATACTGAGTAAACTTTCTAAACGCTTTTTGAGTGCAAAGCCCTCATCATTTAAGCGTTTTTTATATGAGAAGATAGACTTCTCTGCCCAGATTATAGGTATCGTAGGAGGGAGAGGTTCAGGCAAGACTACACTCATGCACCAGTATGCCAAAGCTTCCAAACATAAATCTTCTCAAATCCTCTACATCTCTTGCGATCATCCTTCTGTTGTCAATGCAAACATCTATGATATAGCCGATGACTTTTATACGCATGGTGGAAAACTTTTACTCCTGGATGAGATACATAAGGTCAAAGATTTCTCGGCACATATTAAAGCTATTTATGACTTTACAGACTTACAGGTAGTCTTTTCTGGTTCTTCTGCGATGAACATAAGACATGAGATAGGTGATCTCTCCAGGAGGGCATTGATTTATGACATGCCTGTACTTTCATTTAGAGAGTATTTGTCACTTAAAAATATCGCCCATTTTAGAGCCTACACACTTGAAGAAGTCATCGCTTCACATGAAGACATCGTGGTAGACATTTTGGGCGAGGTAAAACCACTGGAACATTTTTCTGACTATTTGGAGTATGGAGCATATCCGTTTTTTAAAGAGGGCATAGGCTCTTACAGTGACAGACTGCTAGAGGTGGTCAATACTACGATAGATAGTGACTTAGCTTCTATCTTTAACATAAGTTATGAAAAGCTAGATGCTCTTAAAAAAGTGCTCTATATGCTCTGCAGTACTACCCCTTATGAGGTAAACAAGTCTAAACTGTCTGCCAGTGCTGGTGTCTCATGGAGTACACTCTCTAAGTATCTGGACTATATGCAGAAGGGTTCGCTGCTTAACATTGTCAGGGGCAGTAAAGGACACAAAACCATACAGACTCCAAACAAGGTACTCCTCAACAACTCCAATCTATTTGCAGTACTTTGTGCCAAGGCAGATGTAGGGGCTGTACGTGAGAGCTTTATGGTCTCTCAGCTTTTGACAGATCATCAGGTACACTACCACCATCAGGGCGATTTCTTGGTAGATGAGAAGATTGTTTTAGAAGTCGGTGGTAAGTCCAAAGATGGTAAACAAATTGTGGGACTTGATGATGCTTATCTAGCTATAGATGACCTAGAAAGTGGTTATGATAATGTGATACCACTTTGGTTGTTTGGGTTTTTGTATTGATGTGTAGTAGGAGTTTTATAATGATGGGTAGGTTGAAGTAATGATGTATCAAGAGCAAAGCATAGATACGATTATTCAATTATGTGTATGTACATTGGAAGAGATTGTTGAAGAGCTTATTCAGAGTGTGGCGTTTGTGCTGCAGAAGGGTGAATAATGAACTTAAATAAAACAATAATTTGGTTAATATCAATTCTAAATAAATGGCATTTAAGTAGAATTGAAAAATATGATTTAGAGATACCAAATACTCAAGATAAGAAAAAAACCTTTTATAGTAATCCATTTATGGTTGCCCTAAAAACTCCAAATGTAAATAATATTGCTATTACTGGTGCCTATGGTTCTGGTAAAAGTAGTTTTTTAAGAAAATTTGAAAAAGAGAATGCAGAATGGAATTATTTACCAATATCATTGGCTACATTTTCAGATCCAAATAAAGATGAAATAAATAATGTTGATGAAGATACTGAGAATACGGAAGTATCAAAAAAGTCATCTAACTTACATCAAGATATAGAACGAAGCATTTTACAGCAATTCTTTTATAGAGAAAAAGACAAGACAATACCTTTCTCTAGAGAGCCACTTGCAAATTCAAACCCAACAATCAACTAATTCTTAATTATGCCAAACTAAGAGATTAAAAAAATCTCTCAAAGGTACGATTATCGATAATTTATCTCAATTTCTAATAAATCTTCATTTTTTCTCCGTGTTTTATTGTTTAGCGTCTAAACCTACTTTCTTTTCTTACATTTTTGATACCTATTGTCAGGTAACAAGCTTTAGACTCTGATGAATGCAGATAG
>VCAW01000001.1 GCA_013607775.1 Campylobacterota bacterium
GCCACTTTAAATAAATTTGGGCTATAATAAAATACTTGTTCAAACTAATCACTCAAAGGACCACAATGAAACACTTTACTAAAGGATTGATACTTACTCTTCTTATATCAACAGGACTTATGGCTTCGGCACATAATGTCACTATTTTAACAGCACCAAATGCTGATGGAAAAATTACGCCAAAGACAATAGAGGCGACATTTGAAAAAGCAGGTTTTTTCATTAATGACAATAGAGATATGTTGCCACCATTTATAAAAAACTTTAAAACAGTTGATTATGATGTCTATAATCTCTTTACAATCTTTAAAAAAGATTCCGTTTTAGCATTGGCTAAAAAATATCCAACTATTGGACTTTTTTCACCGATGAGTATGTCTATTTATACAAAAAAAGGGACAAAAACGATTTCTGTTTCAAGTTTATCTGTACCTGCAATGGCAGAGATTATGGGGATGCCGGCAGATGATGCTGATTTGGTTGCATATGGAAAACTTGTACAAGAGACACTTAAAAAAGCACTGCCTAATGCAAAGAGCGAGACCGTAGCATATGAGATGACTAAACCAGCAGGAGAATTGGTTTCTCATGCAACATTAAAGATGGAAGAAGGTGCAGACTGGGAAGAGGTTAAAGATGATTTCGAAATGGAATTTGAAGGTGAACTCCCTGGTAATGACTTTATCATGGCAGGCTTCAATGACTTGAATTATGACTTTGAGGAAGCAAACTTTGAAGGTTTTAACTTCTATGATGTTTACTCGATTTGTAATATTTCTGTTATCTATACTGTGTCTAAACTACATCCTGAGGCAGGGGCGTTTGCTCCATGTTCACTTTATATGTATAACAAAAAAGATACAAATACTATAGAGATGGCATTTCCATCTGTATATAACTGGATTGCATCACTGGCTATAGAAGATAAACCTTCTCAGGAAGTACTTATTACAGCTCAAGTAAAGATGGAAGAGATTCTTAAAAAACTTACTGCGGGTAAGTAGTAATGTTGCTGCCATAGACTTTTGTCTATGGTTAGCTTACGTATAAATTATGATGTAGGTTTTTCTATAAGGAAAATCTCATCATCCTCTTTGATTTCCCCTTCTTGTGTTACCTTCGCAAAAATCCCCCTATCATGTTTAAGCAAGGTTGGTAATCGTTTATCTATACTTGAAAGATGATCACAGAGTGTACAGTTTTGACTGATTTCTAATATACATGTACCTATAGATAATTGTGTCCCAGATGGAAGATGATAGGGATTGTAGTCAATGAGAAGATTTTCACCTAAAGAGCCATAAGGCATTTCTATATGATGTTTTTGTGCAAGGGTGTAACTCTCTTTTGAAGTGATAAGTACAGAGCGATGGATATCTTTGTCATAAAACTTATCATGAGATATACCTTTTAAATCTAGATGAATACTTGGCTGTGTCTCTCGTGTACTTGAACCCCTCTGTGAGATAAAAAGTGCAGATATATTACCTATAGATATTTCTTTCATGGCATCTCCTTGCATCATATATTTTGGCTAGAAGTCTAACATAATTTCTGTTAAAAATGACAACTATAATATATAATTTACTTATCTTATTCATATAAATTATTTATGCTGGTTGGCTCCTTTTTGTTACAGTTATCTGCATATTTAATATACAATCTTATACAAACTTATACAAATGATAACTTTTCTACTGTTTTTAATATATTTTAACTATAATTTAGCACATGACTTTGGTCATTTCCAAAAATAAATCAAGGAGGAACTATGAATAAGAGTATGAATGTATCTGAAAATGTTGAAACTACTGAAGAACAGTCAAGTAGAAGAGACTTTTTTAAGAAAACAGCAGCTTATTCTGTGAGTGCATTAGCAGCCGCAAGCGTAATGGCACCAGTAAAAGTAAAAGCAGAAGATGATCCTGCAATAATGGAAGAACAGCCATGGGCAACAAACTGGGGTAAACCAGTAACCTATAATCTTTATGGTCAACCTTCTCCTTATGAGAGTAATGTAACCAGAAGAACAACAGAACTGTTATCTTCAGGAAACATGAAAGCATCTATTGCTGTAACACCTATTCAAGATCTTAGTGGAATTATTACACCAAATGGACTTTTCTTTAACAGACACCATGGTGGAACACCAGAGATTGATCCAAATATGCATAGACTTATGATTCATGGATTGGTTGAAAAGCCACTAGTACTTACTATGGATCAGCTAAAAAGATATCCAAATGTAAGTAGAATTCACTTTATTGAGTGTCCTGCAAATAGTGGACCTGAGTGGAGAAACCCACAATTCCCATCTATCCAATTTTCTAAAGGTTTTATGTCTTGTGCGGAATGGACAGGTGTATATTTAAAAGATATCTTAAAAGATCTTGGAATTAAGCCAGAAGCTAGATGGATGTTGGCTGAAGGAGGAGACAGTTCTCACATGGGTAGAACTGTTCCTATAGATAAAGTACTTGATGATGCGATGGTTGTTTGGGGTCAAAATGGTGAAGCATTGAGACCTGAGCAAGGGTATCCAATTAGATTACTTGTCCCAGGTTGGGAAGGTAACCTTTGTGTAAAATGGTTAGCAAGACTAGAGTTTGCATCTGAGCCATTCTACTGTAAAGAAGAGACAGCAAAATATACTGCACTTACTAAACATGATGGAAAAGCGATTCAGCACTTCTATGCAAATGAAGTAAACTCAGTTATCACTTCTCCTTGTCCAGAAAAACCATGGACTGACCTTAAAAAAGGTGATGTTGTTGAAATTGAAGGTTTAGCTTGGTCTGGTATGGGTACGATTGAAGGCGTTGATTTGTCTTTTGATGGCGGTAAAAACTGGGTAGAAGCAAGCCTTAAAGGTTTAGTATTACCTCAATCATGGACTAGATTCTCATTTATTCATAAATATGATGGTAAACCATTGTTCCTTTCGAGCCGTGCAAGAGATGATGCAGGATATGTTCAGCCATCTGTAAAACAAGAAAGAGATGCAGTAGGTGTAGAAGGTGTTTACCATAGAAACGGTATTCACACATGGGAAGTAACAGAAAAAGGAGAGGTGAAAAATGTTCAAATCTTATCGTAAATTAGTATCGACAGTAGCAGTTGTAGCATTAGCCTCTGTATCTGCTATGGCAGCGAGTGATGCATCACGTACCTATGCAAATGGTAAAAAAGTAATTGATGGGGGTATGACTTACCCTGTAAAAAATGGTAAGACTTCATCTTATCATGTCAATACACAAAAAGCATACAAAGATGTAAAATTTGGTAGAACAGCAACAGCTGATGAAATCAGAGCATGGGACATTGACGTAATGCCAGATGGTACAGGTCTTCCTGAAGGTGAAGGTTCTGTAGAAGAGGGTGATGAGCTTTATGAAGCAAAATGTGCTTCTTGTCACTTTGACTTTGGTGCAGGTGGTGCAGGTTACCCAGCACTCCAACAGGGTAATGCATATGAAATGCAACAAACATTGAAGCTTCAAAGACTCAAGCCAGATGATGATGGACCTAAGCGTAACTTTGGTTCGTACTGGCCATATGCTAGTACACTGTTCTGGTATATTCAGACAGGTATGCCTCACCCCGCACCTATGTCTTTAACTAACAATGAAACATATGCTTTAGTTGCCTATATTCTTTCTATTAATGAAATTAAAATTGATGGTGAAGAGTTAGATGATGAGTATGTACTTAATAGAGACAACTTTTTGAAAATTGTTATGCCAAACAAAGATGGTTTTATTCCAAAAATTGATGGTAAAGATGGTTTAGAGAATACACGTAAGTTTTATGACAATCCTAAAAACTTTGGTGGTAATAAAACTAGATGTATGAAAAATTGTTTTGATGGTGAACCAAAAGTTGCACGTATCCAAGGTGTTGGAATTAGTGACTATAACCCACCACTTTCATCTAAAAAAGAGAAACCAGCTAAAAAAGAGGGTGGATCAGGAAATGAGGCGAAAGAAATTTATGATGCATCATGTGCAGTATGTCATGCGACAGATGCAATGGGTGCACCAGCAGTAGGCGACAAAAAAGCATGGGCAGCAACATTGAAAAAAGGTATCGATAAAGTATATCACAATGCGATTCATGGAATTAACGGTATGCCTCCAAAAGGTGGTACAGCACTAGAAGATGCAAAAGTAAAAGCAGTTGTAGATTATATGGTAAGTCAGTCTAAATAAGACAGACTTATCACTATTATTACACCTTTAAATAAATTTGGGCTATAATAAAATACTTGTTCAAACTAATCACTCAAAGGACCACAATGAAACACTTTACTAAAGGATTGATACTTACTCTTCTTATATCAACAGGACTTATGGCTTCGGCACATAATGTCACTATTTTAACAGCACCAAATGCTGATGGAAAAATTACGCCAAAGACAATAGAGGCGACATTTGAAAAAGCAGGTTTTTTCATTAATGACAATAGAGATATGTTGCCACCATTTATAAAAAACTTTAAAACAGTTGATTATGATGTCTATAATCTCTTTACAATCTTTAAAAAAGATTCCGTTTTAGCATTGGCTAAAAAATATCCAACTATTGGACTTTTTTCACCGATGAGTATGTCTATTTATACAAAAAAAGGGACAAAAACGATTTCTGTTTCAAGTTTATCTGTACCTGCAATGGCAGAGATTATGGGGATGCCGGCAGATGATGCTGATTTGGTTGCATATGGAAAACTTGTACAAGAGACACTTAAAAAAGCACTGCCTAATGCAAAGAGCGAGACCGTAGCATATGAGATGACTAAACCAGCAGGAGAATTGGTTTCTCATGCAACATTAAAGATGGAAGAAGGTGCAGACTGGGAAGAGGTTAAAGATGATTTCGAAATGGAATTTGAAGGTGAACTCCCTGGTAATGACTTTATCATGGCAGGCTTCAATGACTTGAATTATGACTTTGAGGAAGCAAACTTTGAAGGTTTTAACTTCTATGATGTTTACTCGATTTGTAATATTTCTGTTATCTATACTGTGTCTAAACTACATCCTGAGGCAGGGGCGTTTGCTCCATGTTCACTTTATATGTATAACAAAAAAGATACAAATACTATAGAGATGGCATTTCCATCTGTATATAACTGGATTGCATCACTGGCTATAGAAGATAAACCTTCTCAGGAAGTACTTATTACAGCTCAAGTAAAGATGGAAGAGATTCTTAAAAAACTTACTGCGGGTAAGTAGTAATGTTGCTGCCATAGACTTTTGTCTATGGTTAGCTTACGTATAAATTATGATGTAGGTTTTTCTATAAGGAAAATCTCATCATCCTCTTTGATTTCCCCTTCTTGTGTTACCTTCGCAAAAATCCCCCTATCATGTTTAAGCAAGGTTGGTAATCGTTTATCTATACTTGAAAGATGATCACAGAGTGTACAGTTTTGACTGATTTCTAATATACATGTACCTATAGATAATTGTGTCCCAGATGGAAGATGATAGGGATTGTAGTCAATGAGAAGATTTTCACCTAAAGAGCCATAAGGCATTTCTATATGATGTTTTTGTGCAAGGGTGTAACTCTCTTTTGAAGTGATAAGTACAGAGCGATGGATATCTTTGTCATAAAACTTATCATGAGATATACCTTTTAAATCTAGATGAATACTTGGCTGTGTCTCTCGTGTACTTGAACCCCTCTGTGAGATAAAAAGTGCAGATATATTACCTATAGATATTTCTTTCATGGCATCTCCTTGCATCATATATTTTGGCTAGAAGTCTAACATAATTTCTGTTAAAAATGACAACTATAATATATAATTTACTTATCTTATTCATATAAATTATTTATGCTGGTTGGCTCCTTTTTGTTACAGTTATCTGCATATTTAATATACAATCTTATACAAACTTATACAAATGATAACTTTTCTACTGTTTTTAATATATTTTAACTATAATTTAGCACATGACTTTGGTCATTTCCAAAAATAAATCAAGGAGGAACTATGAATAAGAGTATGAATGTATCTGAAAATGTTGAAACTACTGAAGAACAGTCAAGTAGAAGAGACTTTTTTAAGAAAACAGCAGCTTATTCTGTGAGTGCATTAGCAGCCGCAAGCGTAATGGCACCAGTAAAAGTAAAAGCAGAAGATGATCCTGCAATAATGGAAGAACAGCCATGGGCAACAAACTGGGGTAAACCAGTAACCTATAATCTTTATGGTCAACCTTCTCCTTATGAGAGTAATGTAACCAGAAGAACAACAGAACTGTTATCTTCAGGAAACATGAAAGCATCTATTGCTGTAACACCTATTCAAGATCTTAGTGGAATTATTACACCAAATGGACTTTTCTTTAACAGACACCATGGTGGAACACCAGAGATTGATCCAAATATGCATAGACTTATGATTCATGGATTGGTTGAAAAGCCACTAGTACTTACTATGGATCAGCTAAAAAGATATCCAAATGTAAGTAGAATTCACTTTATTGAGTGTCCTGCAAATAGTGGACCTGAGTGGAGAAACCCACAATTCCCATCTATCCAATTTTCTAAAGGTTTTATGTCTTGTGCGGAATGGACAGGTGTATATTTAAAAGATATCTTAAAAGATCTTGGAATTAAGCCAGAAGCTAGATGGATGTTGGCTGAAGGAGGAGACAGTTCTCACATGGGTAGAACTGTTCCTATAGATAAAGTACTTGATGATGCGATGGTTGTTTGGGGTCAAAATGGTGAAGCATTGAGACCTGAGCAAGGGTATCCAATTAGATTACTTGTCCCAGGTTGGGAAGGTAACCTTTGTGTAAAATGGTTAGCAAGACTAGAGTTTGCATCTGAGCCATTCTACTGTAAAGAAGAGACAGCAAAATATACTGCACTTACTAAACATGATGGAAAAGCGATTCAGCACTTCTATGCAAATGAAGTAAACTCAGTTATCACTTCTCCTTGTCCAGAAAAACCATGGACTGACCTTAAAAAAGGTGATGTTGTTGAAATTGAAGGTTTAGCTTGGTCTGGTATGGGTACGATTGAAGGCGTTGATTTGTCTTTTGATGGCGGTAAAAACTGGGTAGAAGCAAGCCTTAAAGGTTTAGTATTACCTCAATCATGGACTAGATTCTCATTTATTCATAAATATGATGGTAAACCATTGTTCCTTTCGAGCCGTGCAAGAGATGATGCAGGATATGTTCAGCCATCTGTAAAACAAGAAAGAGATGCAGTAGGTGTAGAAGGTGTTTACCATAGAAACGGTATTCACACATGGGAAGTAACAGAAAAAGGAGAGGTGAAAAATGTTCAAATCTTATCGTAAATTAGTATCGACAGTAGCAGTTGTAGCATTAGCCTCTGTATCTGCTATGGCAGCGAGTGATGCATCACGTACCTATGCAAATGGTAAAAAAGTAATTGATGGGGGTATGACTTACCCTGTAAAAAATGGTAAGACTTCATCTTATCATGTCAATACACAAAAAGCATACAAAGATGTAAAATTTGGTAGAACAGCAACAGCTGATGAAATCAGAGCATGGGACATTGACGTAATGCCAGATGGTACAGGTCTTCCTGAAGGTGAAGGTTCTGTAGAAGAGGGTGATGAGCTTTATGAAGCAAAATGTGCTTCTTGTCACTTTGACTTTGGTGCAGGTGGTGCAGGTTACCCAGCACTCCAACAGGGTAATGCATATGAAATGCAACAAACATTGAAGCTTCAAAGACTCAAGCCAGATGATGATGGACCTAAGCGTAACTTTGGTTCGTACTGGCCATATGCTAGTACACTGTTCTGGTATATTCAGACAGGTATGCCTCACCCCGCACCTATGTCTTTAACTAACAATGAAACATATGCTTTAGTTGCCTATATTCTTTCTATTAATGAAATTAAAATTGATGGTGAAGAGTTAGATGATGAGTATGTACTTAATAGAGACAACTTTTTGAAAATTGTTATGCCAAACAAAGATGGTTTTATTCCAAAAATTGATGGTAAAGATGGTTTAGAGAATACACGTAAGTTTTATGACAATCCTAAAAACTTTGGTGGTAATAAAACTAGATGTATGAAAAATTGTTTTGATGGTGAACCAAAAGTTGCACGTATCCAAGGTGTTGGAATTAGTGACTATAACCCACCACTTTCATCTAAAAAAGAGAAACCAGCTAAAAAAGAGGGTGGATCAGGAAATGAGGCGAAAGAAATTTATGATGCATCATGTGCAGTATGTCATGCGACAGATGCAATGGGTGCACCAGCAGTAGGCGACAAAAAAGCATGGGCAGCAACATTGAAAAAAGGTATCGATAAAGTATATCACAATGCGATTCATGGAATTAACGGTATGCCTCCAAAAGGTGGTACAGCACTAGAAGATGCAAAAGTAAAAGCAGTTGTAGATTATATGGTAAGTCAGTCTAAATAAGACAGACTTATCACTATTATTACACAATAAATAGATAATATTGGGAATAAGTTTTAGAAATCAACCTCATTCCTATAGTTAACCAATAGAAAGGAAATTAAATGAAAAAAAGTATTGTAAGTCTTGTAGCAGTAGCAGCAATGACAGTAAGCCTTAGTGCAACAGATTATAGAGCGGAGAAACCAGCAGCATGGACAGCGAAAACTGTACCAACAGCTATCGAGGGTCTTTACGGTAAAATCACTCCAACAGAGAGTGCAGATATTGAGCTCAAAGCGCCAAAAGTAGCAAGTAACGGTGGAGCAATCCCTGTATCTGTAAAAACAGACATTCCTGCAAAATCAGTAGCTATCTTTCAAGATGCTAACCCTGAAGCGGCAGTGATTGCATTTACTGTACCTGAGGGTACACATGCAGATTTTTCTTTGAAAATCAAGATGAAAAAATCTGGTACGATTACAGCAGTTGTTGAAGGTAAAGATGGTAAATTTTACACTACAAAACTTTCACTAGAAGTGGCACTTGGCGGATGTGAAGGTTAATCCCTCACCCTCTTTATACACAGACATATAGAATATAGATAAAAGGATATATAAATGAAAAAATTAATCTTAGCACTTGCAAGTATCGCACTTATGGCTACAGCGGCTATGGCTGATGCTCCAGCAGCAACAGAAGTAAAAATGAAAATTAAAGCAAAAGAAAAAGCGGGTGTTGTAAAAGCAAAAGTTGCTATTAGCCACGATATGCTTACATATGATCAAGCAAAGAAAAAAGGTAAAGAAGCTAACTTTATTACTCACATCACTGCAACTGTAGGTGACAAAGTAGTATATGATGCATCAACAAGCCAATTCCTTTCTAAAAACCCATTGATCAAATTCCAATTTGATGGTAAAAAAGGTGATGAACTTAAAATCACATATACACAACTTAAGGGTGAAGTATTCTTCGCAACTAAGAAAATCAAATAATTTGATTTACCGTTATGCACCTTTGGTGCATAATAGTTAGAGTAGTTAAGTTTCTATAATTAAGATTTTTGGGAAATTTAATTGGTTTAACTGAGAGTTGATATCTCGAACCAGTGTGTTACTTTTCTTTTGAGCGTGGCTTCTTTTCTTTTTTCGAAGTGTTCTATCATGTCAAACCCCTCTGTGCCATACCCCTCTTTATACGCAGCAATAAATGAAGCATACACTTTCTCATTCATCGCAGAGACTTCATAGCTTACTTTATCGTACAGTAGGTTGCCAATCGTTATTTGCTCTCTAGCTACTTCATTGAGATTAATGCTTCCATAACGACCTTCTTCTGGGAGTGTCATATTCATCTCAATGTAAGCACGCATGGATGCAAACATATGCTCAAATTGAGTCAAGGGTGCAGAAGATGATAAGATGGTGGTTGCAGTCTCTTGAGTGTATCCCCAAGCGCCTTTAATGTCTAAGTCTGTGTCGAAGGCTGCTTTGATGATCTGTTTTAAATCATTATCACATTGAAGTTGTGTGAATGTGGACATGTTAGAGTCCGGCTTCTTTAATGGCTTCTGTTCTTGCATGAGCCATAAGAGGTTCAAAGATAAGTTTGAGGTTACCGTTACTCATGATGTCATCCAGAGCATAAAGAGTAAGCCCTATACGATGATCGGTGATTCTATTTTGTGGGTAGTTGTACGTACGTATTTTTTCTGAACGTGCACCTGAACCAACTTGTAACTTTCTTTGACTAGCAGACTCATCTAAACTTGCTTGTAACATATGTTCATAGACTCTGGCTTTGAGTACTTTCATGGCTTTAGCTTTGTTCTTATGCTGTGACTTCTCATCTTGAATGGCTGCTACAATACCAGTAGGAAGGTGTGTTAGACGGACAGCTGAGTCCGTAGTGTTTACCGATTGTCCACCACACCCACTTGAACGGTAGGTGTCCATTTTGATCTCATTTGGTTTGATATCCACTTCTACATCATCTACTTCAGGAATGACAGCTGCGGTAATGGCTGACGTATGTACACGTCCTTGCGTCTCAGTATCTGGGACACGTTGTACACGGTGAATACCACCTTCGTATTTAAGCTCAGCATAGACATTTTCTCCAGAAATTTGGGCGATAATCTCTTTAAATCCGCCTGCTGTTCCATCACTTGAACTCATGATTTCTATTTTCCAACGTACTTGTTCTGCATAACGTGAATACATACGGAAGACATCAGCCACAAAAAGTGCTGCTTCATCTCCTCCTGCGCCAGCTCTTAATTCAAGGATAATATTTTTATCATCATTCTTGTCTTTAGGAAGCATAAGGATTTTAATATCTGCTTCTAGTTTTGGGAGCATTGGTTCTAGCTCGGAGAGTTCTTCTTTTGCAAGATCTCCTAGCTCTTCATCACCTAGAAGTTCTTTATTCTCTTCTATGGCCTCGGCAGTTTCTATATAAATCTTGGCTTGTTCAACTAATTCATTAAGTCCAGATTGTTCTTTGCTTAACTCAGTCATATGTGTAATATCTGAAGCAATATCTGGTGAGCTTAGAAGTCTAGTAATTTCATTGTGTCTGTCTATAAAAGGTTGTAGTTTTTCTTTGAACATAAGATGACTTTATATTGGATTGTTTTGGTGTATTATAAGATAACTAGCCTTGAAGGCTAGTTGGGTGGAACAGGAGAGGAGGACTATGCCTCTATTTTGTTTACCATTTTATGAAGACGGCTTACTTTTCTTGCTGCAGTTGATTTTTTGAGAAATCCTTTGCTTACAAGTGAGTGGATATTTTTATTTGCTGTTGCAAATGCTGTTGTCGCTGCTGCTTTGTCAGAAGCTTCTACTGCTTCGTGTACTGCTTTAACGATGTTTTTGATTCTAGTTCTGTAGTATCTGTTTCTTTCTGTTTTCTTTGCAGTAACTAAGATACGTTTTTTAGCTGACTTGTTGTTTGCCATGTTGTTTCCTTTGTTAGGTGTGTTGTTAGCACTCTGTTTAGAGTGAAAATAGTTCGCGAATAATATCTAAAAGAAGTTTAAAAGTTTATTAATTGTTTGGATAACGGATATATTAGTAATATTTGGTTAAAATTGAGCTAATATATTTTTAGGGGTTAGCTTTGGAACTTTTTGGAACAGATGGCGTACGTGGTAAAGCAGGGAAGAAAGTATCAGCGATTGATGCGATGCGTTTGGCGATGGCTACGGGGATTTATTTTAAACAATTTGCAAAAACACATAAGATTTTGGTAGGGAAAGATACACGACGCAGTGGATATATGATAGAGAATGCCATCGTCTCAGGTCTTACCGCAGTTGGTTTTGATGTGATTCAGATAGGGCCAATGCCTACACCTGCTATCGCATTTTTGACAGAAAATATGCGTTGTGATGCCGGGATTATGATTTCGGCTTCTCACAATCCTTATTATGATAATGGCATAAAGTTTTTTGACGGTGAAGGTAATAAGCTAAACCGAGACAAAGAGATAGAGATAGAAGAAATTTTTAAAAATGAAACATTAATAGCTTCTGCGCAGGCAACAGATAAAGCCATTGGGAAATCAAAACGTATCGATGATGTGATAGGGCGTTATATTGTGCATATCAAGAACTCTTTTCCTAAAGGACTTACCTTGTCAGGTAAAAGGGTTGTAATAGATTGTGCTAACGGTGCGGGCTATATAGTCGGACCTACCATACTGCAGGAGCTTGGTGCAGATGTGGTTGTGATAGGAGACAAACCAAATGGCTTTAACATCAATGAAGGTTGTGGTGCAATGCATCCTGAAAACCTTGCAAAAGTAGTGTTAGAGTCACGTGCAGATGTAGGCATCGCACTTGATGGTGATGCAGACAGGTTGGTGATGGTAGATGAAACCGGTGAAGTTGTGGATGGAGATAAGCTTATGGCTGTACTTGCGGTGCATCTTAAAAACCAGGGCACACTCAAAGGTGATGGTATGGTTGCAACAGTGATGAGTAACCAAGGACTTGATGAGTATTTAGGTACACAAGATTTACATCTCTATCGTTCTGCTGTAGGAGACAAGAATGTGGTGGAGCTCATGCAAAATAACGGCATTAACTTTGGGGGAGAGCAGAGTGGGCATGTGATATTTTCTGATTATGCAAAGACAGGTGATGGTATCTCTTCTGCATTACAAGCTTTGGCATATTTGGTATCTACAGGCAAAAAAGCAAGTGAAGTCTTTAACCCTTATGTCTCTTATCCGCAGTTGCTTGTCAATCTTATGGTTGATGAAAAACGTGATTTTGAAACCATTGATGGCTTAGACAGCCTTAAAAAGAAGGTTGAAGATGCAGGGATGAGACACCTCTTTAGATACTCAGGTACAGAAAACAAGATACGTCTTTTACTTGAAGGTAAAGATGAAGAAGCATTAGAAACCATGATGGAAGAGTGTAAAACATTTTTTAAAGGTGCTTTAGCCTAATGAGAGTTTTTGCTGTTTTCTTTTTAGTACTTTTGGGTACATTTATTATCGATCAAAATATAAAGATGCTCTTTGTTGATGGATATTACAGAGCAGGAGAGTGTATAGATCTTGAGCTACACTATAATAAAGGTGTGGCATTCTCAATGTTTGCTTTTTTGGGACCTTATCTAAAATGGATACAGGCATTATTGGTTATAGGTATTTTATTTGTTGTCTTTAAAGAGGGATACCTTAGACGCTATGCTTTCCCGATAGGCTTACTCCTTGGTGGTGCATTTGGCAATGTGTATGACCGTTTTGTACACGAGGGTGTAGTTGATTATATTGCATGGCATTGTGGGTTTAACTGGGCGGTATTTAATTTTGCCGATATTGCCATAGATGTGGCTGTCGTATGGATACTTGTATTGGTCTATTTCTTTCCTGAAAACCGTAAAGAGACATGAGGTATTTTCTTCTTTATATCTCTACTCTCCTTGCGCTTTATGCAGGGGTTTCGAGTACTGATATTATCCCCTCTTTTGCATCTAAATCATTTATGGGTATTAAAATTCTTGACCAGAAGAGACTCTCTTTTTCTAAGATAAAAGGCATCAAGTTTTCAGAACTTTCTGATGTGACCTATGATGCAAAAACACAAACACTCTATTTTATCAGCGATAAGGGATTGCTTTATATGTTTAATGCACATTTCTCAGACAAGATAGATATGCTTATCCCTTTAACTGCAACAAAGCTGAAAACCAAAAAAGGAAAAAGACTTAAAAAATGGAAGAGAGACAGCGAAGGTTTGACGCTTGACGAGCACAATAGACTGCTTGTCTCTTTTGAAGGCAATGCCAAAATAGCTTGGTTTCATAAAAACAGTTCTAACGTGGGACGACGTATAAAGAACTACCCTCTTCCCACGCTTCTAACACAAAAAGAGAATTATCGTAGTAAAAATAAATCTTTAGAGTCTTTGGCATGGCACCCAGGCTATGGGATTTTGACTGCGACAGAGTGGCCACTCAAAAAAGATGAGAAGAAAAGACAGACTATTTATGCACTTTCTGGTAAACAGTGGTACTTTAAGGCTGAAGCAGAGGGGCGTACAGGTGTCTCTGCGATAGAAGTGATGGATGATGGGAATGTGTTGGTGCTTGAACGCTCCTACACAGGTTTACTTGAGCCTTTGGTGGTGACCCTTAAAAAAGTCTATCTCAATCAATGCAAAAATAGTATGTGTAAAACAAAAATACTAGCCAAAATGAATAATCATAAAGGCTGGGAGATAGATAATTTTGAAGGCTTAGCAAAAGTAGGAAAAAACAGATATGTGATGGTGAGTGATGACAACGATAACTTTTTTCAGCGTACACTGCTTATCTACTTTGAGGTAATAGATGGATAAGATAAAAGTATATACGTTACATAGTGTGATACTCATCATACTAATGGTTATGACACTGTTTGGTGCAAAAGCCTATCAGCAGGCACTGCTTTATGAAGATGCAACAACTGAGTTGGTAGCTTTACAAGGGGCCCAAGAACAAGCAATGCTCCAATTGGAAAAGTTTGCAACAAGCATCTTAGGTACCATTGTAGGGGATGAACGACAGGTTAATTTTACAAGAGTAGAGAAAAAGAGAACACTTGCTATGCAGAATGCGCAGCGATATACGCGTTATTTTATGTATCTTCTCGGAGCAGTTATACTTTCCTATTTTCTACTCTCTTTACGGGCATTCACGTTTTTTGGGTCCATTGCTGCTATCATCACTCTGATTTTGGGGTTAATTTCTCCTATATTGATGGTGACTATTCATACACAAGTAGAGTACTTAGGGGATATTGTTCTCTCGTTTGAATCCAAAGGAGTGATAGGTTCTATTGTAAAACTGTTTGACAGTGGAGATGTGATTGTTGCCTTAGTAATTTTACTTTTTTCTGTGGTGGTACCTTCATTAAAGGTTTTGGCACTCTTATTTGTCTCTGTTTTTATGAAAAGTGGGTTTGCCCATGATGTGGTGAAGTTTTTTAAAATGATAGGGAAGTGGTCAATGGTCGACGTATTTGTAGTGGCAGTCTTTTTAGTCTATCTCACTGCCAATAAAGGTGAAGTAAGCCGTGCAGAAGTTGAGGTAGGACTCTACTTCTTTTTGGCATATGTAATTGTCTCGATGATTCTTTCTTTGGCAGCAGATAAGATGCTGCATAAATTAAAAGCTTAAGGGCACCTCGAATAATAGGTGCCGTTAAATCACCATATCTACATCATCATGGTCGCTAAAGTATTTGAAGATTTTGTTTCTCTCTTCTTCACTGTCTACTGTGCATGAGGCATTGTAAGCATGAAACTTCCCTGTTTTTGATTTGTTTCCGAGTCTACAGGTGTGCTCTTTGTCTCCTGTTTCCTTCATAATGTATTTAATACATTTTTCCAAGGCTTCTTTGTCTTTACCTATAATTTTAAATCCCCATTGCGTAGGGTAGTTAATCTCTGGTCTTTCGGGCATATTTTCGTCAAGTACTTTCATGGTGTTTCTCCTATCTATTAAAGTCACCAGAGTTTCCTCCGGATTTATGTTCTAATTGTACATTTTTGATTATCATCCCTTTGTCTATGGCTTTGAGCATATCATAGATGGTGAGTAGTCCTACACTCACACCTGTCAGTGCTTCCATCTCTACGCCTGTTTGTCCATTAAGTTTGGCTGTTACCGTGAGCTTAAACCCTGGAAGTTCAGGCAGTTCCTCGATGTCTGTCTTGACAGATGTCAACATGAGTGGATGACACATAGGAATGAGTGTTGAGGTCTGTTTCGTTCCCTGAATGGCGGCTATGACGGCAGTTTGAAGTACAGGTCCTTTTTTTGCTGTGTTGGCGATGACAGCATCAAAAGCGGGTTGTCCTACTTCTATAATGCCAGAAGCAGTTGCTATTCTAGTCGTAGGGGCTTTATCTCCTACATCTACCATTTTGGGTTTGTTTTGTTCATCTAAGTGTGTTAAATTCAAGTAAGTTACCTAATATTTTTTGATTATTCTAGCATAAAAGTACAAAAAAAGCGATATTTGACGAAAAAAGTCTTAAAAAACTTGACTTTAATCGTTAAATAAGATAATATTATCAAAATTTAAAAGGATACTTATGGTTTATGCATATATGCGACAGATACCGACCCTTGAAAATTTGGTGACGCAAAAGAATGAAATTCTAGCATTTTCACATCAAAAAAACATTGATGTGACGCAAGAAGTTGTTGAATATGCCACCAAAGATTTACTGATTGATGAGAGAAAAGAGTTTGAAAACTTTTTAAAGTCACTGGGCGAAGGAAAATATACAGTTATTGTCTCTTCTTTGGCAGTACTCGGTACGAGAGTAGATGAGTTGGTAAAGGTGCTTAACTGTATGTTGAGTCACGATGTGGATTTGTGGGTGTGTGATGCTAATCTGCTTATTAACACGGAGAGTCATATGACAAAAGTTTTCCCACTCCTTGAAGAACAACGTAAAATACCTAGTGAGTCGACACAGATAGGGAGACCTAAGGGTAGTAAGTCAAGTTCTAAATTTGATGTGTATCATGGAGAGATTATGACCATGTTGGCGCAAAAACAAAGTGTTTCTGCCATTGCGCGCACTCTAGAAGTGAGCCGATCTTCACTTAAAGATTATATTGAGTCGCGTAGGCTTAAAAGTTTGGTTGCGAGTATTGGAAATGCGGTAGAAACATTAGAAGATAAAGAGGTGGACAATATCGTATTGATTTGTCCTTTTGAAAGAGATGAATTACATGAGAAAAGGACAGCATAATGGATGCAGTAGCGGAAGTAAAAAAACCAAAGAAAAATCAGGCAAAAGAGTATTTGAAAAATTGGGTACCGTATAGAATTAAAAGATATTGGGCTTATGTGATTGCTACAGTCATTGCCCTTGCTATGCCGTGGACAACCATAGGTGGGAATCACCTCTTTTTACTTAGCTTTGATCAGAAAAAACTACACCTTGCAGGTGTTGCTTTTGATATGCAAGAGCTTTACTTGATGCCATTCTTGCTTATGCTTCTTTTTCTCGGTATTTTTGCGGTGACTGCCGTAGGTGGTAGAGCATGGTGTGGTTGGGCATGTCCACAGACTATTTTCCGTGTGATTTATAGAGATGGGATAGAAACAAAACTTCTTGGTCTTCGTAAACGTATTAAGAATAAACAAAAAGACCCAGATATGTCTAAAATGGAAAATAAAGTAAAGAAAGTAATTGCTATTTTATTATGGTCACTTTTGACATTTTTAGCAGCAGCAGACTTTATGTGGTTCTTTGTGCCTCCTGAAGATTTCTTTAGATACCTTGCCAATCCAATGGATCACTTGACGCTTGTAGGAATGCTTGTAGGAATTGCACTCTTTATTATTATAGATGTTGTACTTATTAAAGAGAACTTTTGTATTTATATCTGTCCTTACAGCCGTGTACAGTCTGTATTGTATGATGATGATACGATTATGGCAGTGTATGACCCTATCAGAGGTGGTGATATCTATCAAGGACACGGATATGAGAGAGAGAAGAAATTTGAAAAACAAAAAGAGTTACTCACGGTAGAACCAACTGCTGAGTGTACGACCTGTGAATCTTGTGTAACAGTTTGTCCTACACATATCGATATTAGAAAAGGGTTACAACTAGAGTGTATCAACTGTCTTGAATGTGTCGATGCATGTACAACTGTAATGGGTGCTCTTGGAAAGCCAAGTCTTGTTCAATGGTCTTCTGAAAAAGAGACACTGAGACATGAGGGTAAAACCAACTACTTTAGAGGCAAGGTAATTGCTTACTTTACTGTATTGACTTTGGTTCTTGTGGCACTTTTTGTCATGGGAAGTAAAAAAGAGCATATGCTTTTAGATATTAATAAGTCACCAAGACTCTATAAAATGCTTGAGCATGGTGTAGTACAAAATGACTATATCTTTATGTTTGCAAATACAGACCGTAAAGAGCATACATACTACTTTGATATTGTTGGTAATGATAAGATTAAAATTAAAAGACCATCTGAACCATTTAAAATAGGTGCTGGGAAAAAGAAGAAAAAAGTGGTTGTCTTGGAAGCTGTAGAATCTTTAAGTAATGGTGCGGATAAAGATACTCCAATCCCTGTGAAAATAGTCGCATATGCAGTAGATGATAAAGATAAAATTATTATCGACAGACAGGCGGTATTTATGTATCCAAGTGTTGAACTACTCAAAAAGTAAGAGAGTAAGTGCCATAATGCAAGAACCAAGTTTAGAGACCATAGAAGATTATAATGGTAAAGAAAGTAGCGAGAAGCGACTGACTGTTTGGATAGTCGTTCTCTCAGGGCTTCTCATCGGTGCAGTTTATGGTATTATTATGTCCAATTCAACTGTCTCCGATCTTATTGTGGATAAAGATACAACAGGCATAGTAAAGTACTAAGGAGTAAATGATGAGTAAAGTTTTAGTGTTGGGTGGAGGATTTGCAGGTGTTGAAGCTGCTATTTATCTGCGTAAGCAAGAGATAGAAGTAACTTTGGTAAGTGATAGGGATTACTTTTATATTTATCCAACCTCTATTTGGATACCCACAGGAGAAGTGACAAAAGAAGACGTTTCTGTTCCTCTGGATAAACTTGCCATGAAACATGGATTTCAACTTATTCTTAACTTTCGCACCTAAATCCAAGCATTTTCTGAGTAACATCCTGCAATACAGCGATGATACTCACTAAGTCTTCATTCCTATTTACAATATCTTCAATTTTAGCTATCTCATCGAGCCACTTGCAGATTACCAAAAA
>VCAW01000009.1 GCA_013607775.1 Campylobacterota bacterium
TTACTGAAAATGAGCTTGGTATTGGGAATAGACTTGAATTGCTCGATGACGAAATCCTTGCTAATGTGCAAAAGATTCAGCTTAAAAATGGGCTTCCTCAGTCTAAGAAGTTAAACAGTATGGACTTTTCAGTGGAGATGGAGACAGGAACAGGTAAGACTTATGTTTATCTCAAAACCATTTTTGAACTAAGTCGTAAATACGGCTTTACAAAATTTATAATCGTTGTGCCTTCCATCGCCATAAAAGAGGGGACAAAAAAGACACTTGACATCACCACTGAACACTTCAAGTCACTCTTTGATAATGTAAATTATGACCACTTTGTCTATGATAGTTCCAACTTAGAACAAGTAAGAGATTTTGCAACGAGTAGCGATATTCGCATAATGGTTATAAATATAGACGCTTTTAGAAAAAGTTTTACAGACCCAAGTAAAGATACAAAAGCAAATATTATCCACCGTCAAAATGATAAATTAAACGGTGAGAGACCCATAGACTTCATAGCCTCTACTAATCCTATCCTTATCATAGATGAGCCTCAAAGTGTTGATAACACTCCAAAAGCAAAAGAGGCTATAGAGAAGCTAAACCCCCTTTGTAAGCTACGATACAGTGCTACACATATAGAAAAATATAACCTTATGTATAAACTTGATTCTATTGATGCGTATGAGCAAAAACTGGTCAAGCAGATAGAAGTTGCCAATGTAAAAATTGACGACAGTTCAAACAAAGCATACATAAAACTTCTAAGCGTAAAAGCGAACCCAAGAAGTGCAAAAGTAGAGTTGTATTTAACAAAAAATGGCAATACCAGTAGAAAAACCATAACCATCAAAGATGGAAGTGATTTATATGAACTCTCTAACGGTCGTAATGTTTATAGTGGTTATACAGTGAATGATATCTATACCGAAAAAGGGAATGAATATATCGAATTTTCCAATGGAGAGAGTGTAGGTATCGACGAGGTTATCGGTGATATAGATGACGATAGCATTAAGCAACTTCAAATACGAAAAACAATTGAAGAGCATTTAGATAAAGAGTTGCGTTTGACCTCCAAAGGGATTAAGGTATTGAGTCTCTTTTTTATAGATAGAGTGGCGAACTATAGAACCTATGACGAAGAAGGAAATCCTCAAAAGGGAAAATATGCACGATGGTTTGAAGAAGCCTATAAAGAGATAAGCCAAAAAAGAAAATACAAAACTCTCTTTCAGGATGTAGATATTAGCACTGATGTTGAAAAAATTCATGATGGATACTTTGCACAGGACAAAAAAGGTCACTTAAAAGATAGCACGGGCAAGAACAAAGATGACGAGAGTGCATTTGACAAGATTATGAAAAACAAAGAGAAGCTACTTAGTTTTAGTGAGCCTTTGCGGTTTATATTTTCTCACTCTGCACTCAAAGAGGGATGGGACAACCCTAATGTTTTTCAGATTTGTACTCTTAATGAGACTGTAGCTGTAATGAAAAAAAGGCAAGAGATAGGTCGTGGGCTTAGAATATGTGTCAATCAAGACGGAGAGAGAGTGCAAGGCTTTTATGTCAATACATTGACAGTTATGGCAAATGAAAGCTATGAAGAGTTTGCCAAAAGTCTGCAAGCAGAGATAGAGAAAGAAGAAGGGATTAAATTTGGTGTTATTGAGGAGCACTTTTTTGCCAATATTTCTATAAAAAATGATGAGGGTGATGTAGAATACTTTGGAGCCGATAACAGTGAGGCTATGTTTGCGTATCTCAAAGAAAATGATTATATAGACTCAAAAGGTAAAATACAAGATAGCCTCAAACTTGATATAAAAAATGATAAGTTTGAAGTGCCTGCTGAGTATAAAAACTTACAAGCTGAAATAACATCAGTCATCAAAAAAATCGCGGGTAATCTCAATATAAAAGATGCTAACGACAGAAAGCTTGTAACTCTTAACAAAGAGGTGTTATTAAGTGATGATTTTAAAGAGTTGTGGGAGAGAGTAAAATATAAAACTACTTACAGAGTAGATTTTGACATTGATAGCTTAGTAGATAAGTGTGCTGAGAAAATTGCAAATGAACTTACTATTGGTAAGATTAAGTATCTCTATTCAAAAGCGAAAAATAAAATCACAAAAGTTGGTGTTGAAGTTGATTTAGACAGTGTCAAAGAGCAGTTTAGTGATGTAGAGATTATAGACTATGAACGACCAGACATCATTACATACCTGCAAAATGAGACAAATTTAACACGCAAAAATATTGTAGATATACTTATTAAAAGCGGAAAATCAGAGAGCTTTAAAAATAACCCTCAAAAATTCATTGATGGTGCTATTAAAATCATAAAAAAGACAATGAGCATATTTATTGTTGATGGCATCAAATACCAAAAAATCGGCAGTGATTCCTACTATGCCCAAGAGTGTTTTGAAGACCAAGAGCTTTATGGATACCTATCTAAAAATATGATTGAAAACCGAGAAAACAAATCAATCTACAACTACACTGTTTATGATTCAGATGTAGAAAAAGGGTTTGCAAGATCGTTTAATGAAAATGAAGATGTCAAGCTTTTTACAAAACTTCCTTCTTGGTTTAAGATAAACACCCCTCTTGGTGGATATAACCCAGACTGGGCAGTTTTAATCGAAAAAGACAATGAAGAGAAGCTTTACTTTGTAGTTGAAAGCAAAGGAAGCTTATTTACAGATGATTTACGAGATACAGAAGAAGCAAAAATAAAATGTGCAACTGAACATTTCAAAGAAATATCGGCAGAGACACAATTCATACAGTCTAATAATTTTGAGCATATGAGGGAGTTTCTTTAATAAGCTTTTAAAATTTTGCTTTTAACTATCATAGGCTTAAAATGTAAATAAATATAATTCTTTTAGCAATATATTTACATTTTTAAAAAAATTAGGTACAATTCTGACAACATTTTCGAAGTCTAGAGGGTTAGAGAGAAGTTTACACTTTTTTGGTAAACATAACCGTTTT
>VCAW01000010.1 GCA_013607775.1 Campylobacterota bacterium
AATACTACAATCAATTTTTAGTTAGGGTATTCGCTTGGTATGCGAATCCGCCAATTTTAAAAGTTTATGTTTTTAGTATAAACAATATGACTATATTATAACTAAAATATATCAAATTGCCATAAGAAAATTACTAAAACAAAAGAGAGTACATTAGCCTTTAAAGCGACACTCTCCAAGGGTAATAGTCTTTCCCTTGGAAATTTCATTCAAGATATAGGCTAACGTACCCTCTGCATCAGTCTCAGGCATCTCTTCAGATATCATGCGAAGTGCTTCTTTTTCAGAGGTTTTTGTCCACTTCTTTTCGTAGGTATATTGGGTATAAAGCGACACTATCTAAACAAGTCCTATCTCTGCAAAAATAGGCTCTACTTTGAGCCACCACTCTTGTAGTTTCGTATTGAGCTCAGAGATAGCTGTTTTTTCCTCTTTCCACTCTTCTATCTTTTCGATAATTAACGGTTTTTCTGCATCTGAAATATGTTTTGCTTTTTGTATCTCATCCACTGCTTTGGCTATTTTATGTTCCATAATAATTCCTTTTTTGATAGTTTAACATTGATTAGCAAAATTTAGTTAAAATATTAAAAATATATTACAAGGACTTACCTTGACACATGCCATAAGAGATTTCATAAAAAAAGACTCCTCATCGGGTATCATCCTTATATTTGTTACCATTTTTGCACTACTACTGCAAAATTCAGGACTCTCAGGTGCCTATACAAGTTTTCTACATACACCCGTCGAAGTACGCTTTGGGGCACTACACATCGCTAAACCTCTACTGCTTTGGGTGAACGATGGTCTTATGGCTATCTTCTTTTTTGTCATCGGGCTTGAGGTAAAACGTGAAGTAATGGAGGGGCATCTCTCTTCACTCTCACAAATCACATTGCCAGGCATCGCTGCCATCGGAGGAATGGTTGTTCCTGCGCTTGTATTTATACTCTTTAACAACGGTGCAGAATTTGAGATGAATGGATGGGCAATTCCTACTGCCACAGACATCGCTTTTGCTTTGGGTATCTTATCTTTACTGGGCAACCGTGTACCCGTTTCACTCAAGATTTTTCTTATGGCACTTGCCATCATAGATGACCTTGGTGCCATTGTTATCATCGCACTTTTTTATACCTCTGAACTCTCTACCATGTCCATAAGCATTGCAGGGGCAGCGTTGGCTGTACTCTTTATTATGAACCGTATGAATGTAGCAAAACAGGCAGCCTACATCTTGGTAGGTATTATTTTATGGGTTTCTGTCTTGAAATCTGGTGTACACGCTACACTTGCTGGTGTAGCACTTGCCTTTATGATACCTCTTCACTCCAAAGATGAAAATGGCAAACCTTTTTCCATGGCACACCACATGGAGCATAGTCTACATGCTTGGGTAGCCTTCTTCATCTTGCCACTCTTTGCTTTTGTTAACGCAGGTGTAGATCTGCGAGGTATCTCACTCGAAGAGATGGGTGGTTCTGTACCACTAGGCATCATGGCAGGACTCTTCATAGGTAAACAAGTGGGGGTATTTGGCTTTTCATGGGTTGCTATAAAACTTGGCATCGCCTCTTTACCTAAGGGAGCAACATGGACAACACTCTATGGTGTCGCCGTACTTACAGGAATAGGATTTACCATGAGTCTCTTTGTGGATACCCTCGCTTACAATGATACTAAAATGTTTCACTTTGCCGACAAACTCGCCATCTTACTTGGCTCACTCTTTTCTGGACTTATGGGTTACTTTGTCTTAAAAATGGCAACAAAAGAGAAATCGTAACCCACTACTCCTCATACTTCGCAACATGATACACCGAAATCTCCGGTTTATCATCTAAACACATCTCTTTAAGTCCTGCTTTTTTACAAAGATTTTCAAAAAAAAAGTTCAAAACTTAGTAACTGCTCCCATACCTGTGGCAAAAATGTTGCTTGGTACTGACCTTGCTTTAAAACAACACCATCTTTCCCTACATGAATTTTAGATTTTAAATCATCTATAGAACTATATTCTAATGGTTTTACTGGAGTCAGCAGAGAGACTTCTACCTTTACATTATCTAACTCATCTTTGCTCAAGGCTACAAATCTTGGGTCATGCAGGGCAGCATTTTGAGCATTTTTTATCACATCTTCATAGAGTTTTCGGTGTGCCACAAGTGAGCCTATGCATCCACGTAGTGCACCCTCTTTGGTATTGAGTGTGACAAAAGCTGCACCTTTTTCTTGTAGCCAGGGGTTTTGTTCTATCATCTTCTATACATCAATGTGACTCTGTCCATCAATTGCCTGAGCAATACTCCCTCGTGCCAACTTCAATAGTACCTATTTCTTCTCTTCATCGCTTTGAGTCTCATGATGCTTATGCACAAACGCCACACTGACATACCCTACCACCTAACTTTTATCACCACTGGCATCTGCGCTGGTTCTATAGTCAAGTAGTTTTGGCTGTAGACTTTGGGCTTTGGCTGCAAGTATCATCGCCTCTACACCCAACTTACCACAGGCTTCACATCCTTTATTTAGGACATTCGCATCAAGTTGTGTGATAGCATCTATACAGATACTATCAAGTTGGTTTGCCTTATGTATGTCATAAAAATGGCTTAAATCTGTACTAATCACCACAGCTGTTTGTGGATCTTTAAGTAGATACTCAATGATTTTTGCAAGGTTTTCTGGTTTTTCATCACCATAGACAAGCTCAATGACACCAACATTTGGGAAATAGTGTTTGATGAAAGGCATTTGTACTTCCGTACTGTGCTCATGATGTGCCTCAGGTACGAAGTTCAAGGCAAACTTCTCTTTGAGTGTTTGTATCAGGCTTGTATCTACCTTCAATGGTCCCAGCGGCGTAGCGTAGCTATCATACATCGCCACACTCGTACCCTTAAGATAGACACGATGGCTAGGACCAATGACCACGATATGCTTAAAGTCGCTATGACTCAAGAGTTTATAGGCAACATTTGCAGTAAATCCGCTATAGACATAACCGGCATGAGGCACGATGACCGCTTTAGGCTTGAGAGAAGCCATCTCTTTATGTGTTTGTAAATACCCATCTAGTACTTGATTATACTTCTTAAGTGTTGTTTCTATTTCATTCGCTGATGCGGGGTAAAACTGTCCTGCTACAGCTGTTTCTCGTGTACTCATGACCATACTCCTGCTATCGATTTATTACAATGTGGACAGGTACCATCTTGTAGTTTGTTTGTCGTTACTGTGTACCCTGTTCGGTCTATGATAAGCGTATCGCACTCCGGACAGTAGGTGTTACCGGCGATAGGCACATTACCAAGATAGATATGTTTCAATCCTGCCTTTTTACCTATACGCTCTGCACGTTGTAAGGTTGCTATGCCCGTAGCATGATGCTCTGACATTTTATAATTCGGGTAAAAAGCACTCAAATGCCAAGGGACATCAACACCCAACTCTTCAGCTATAAAGCTTGCCATTTGAGTGAGTGCTTCATCACTGTCATTGTCACCCTCAATGAGCAGAGTAGTCACCTCTACCCAGATGCCTGCTTTTACCATACGCACAAGTGTATCTTTGACAGCTTCCAGTCCACCTTTTAGTACTTTTTTATAATAACTTTCATCCCAGCTTTTGAGGTCAATATTGGCAGCATCTACCCATGAAGCCATATCTTCTATAATTTCTGGCGTCTCAAAGCCATTACTTACAAAGATGTTTTTTAACCCTTTCTTTTTAGCCAACACACCAATATCTTTGGCATAAGGGTAAAAAATAGTCGGTTCATTGTAGGTGTACGCTATGGCAGAGGCACCCTCTTTAATGGCAAGTTCCACCATTTGTTCCGGACTTACTTCTATGTTTTCATTGATGATGTTCGTTTGTGAGATATCCCAATTTTGACAAAATGGGCATTTAAAATTACATCCAACGGTACCAAAAGAGAGTACCTTGCTTCCTGGCAATAGATGATAGAGTGGTTTTTTCTCCACAGGGTCAACATTAAGTGCTATAGGATGTCCATACACCAGTGTTTTGAGTTCCCCATTTGTGTTTTGGTTCACACCGCAAATGCCAGTCTGTCCCTCTTTGAGCTTACAGGCATGTCGACAAAGTAGACAGACAATACTCTCTCTCTGCCTTCAACTTCTTTATAATATTGCATTCTTTTATGATAGGTCATCATACGCTCCTCCTATAATTCATTACAACCAAATCCCTAGGGATTTGGTTGTAAAAAGTTTGTGCTACTTTATAGATGCTTGTTGTAAGCACTTAAACAATTCACAGTCAATGACACTGAATGAACAATCTGTTTTCTCCTTGTTACTTGATAACCTAAGTAAGCCTATTGAATTTAGGTCAGATTAACTCACCTATGAAACGCTGGCTGGAAGTTTGATTCTTTATGAACTTACCACCCTATAGAGTTAGGAGGCTGTGAGCAAACCTAAAAACGAA
>VCAW01000020.1 GCA_013607775.1 Campylobacterota bacterium
TTCGTTTTTAGGTTTGCTCACAGCCTCCTAACTCTATAGGGTGGTAAGTTCATAAAGAATCAAACTTCCAGCCAGCGTTTCATAGGTGAGTTAATCTGACCTAAATTCAATAGGCTTACTTAGGTTATCAAGTAACAAGGAGAAAACAGATTGTTCATTCAGTGTCATTGACTGTGAATTGTTTAAGTGCTTACAACAAGCATCTATAAAGTAGCACAAACTTTTTACAACCAAATCCCTAGGGATTTGGTTGTAATGAATCATAGGAGGAGTGTGTATGAAGATAATTTTTTACCTTTTAATACTGAACATCTCGGTTTTTGCAACAACACTGGATGAGTTAATGCAGTATGCAATGCACCATAGCACTGCCATAAAGCAGGGACAAGCGCAGATAGATCTTTCTGAACTCAAACGAAAAGAGAGCCATGTGCAACAATATGGTGAACTAAATTTTGTAGGTGACTATACACATTATAACACTGCCCGTACTTTGGCACCATTAACACCTACATCCTTAGGTGCTGGTGTACCTATTACTACGTCTAAAGACATTTTTTATGCAGGTGCAAGCTATGCAGTACTACTTTTTACAGGATATGCGCAAACAAGACAGATAGAGATAAGCAATATCGCTAAACAAATGTCTGATGCTAAAATGAAACTTACCAAAGAACAGTTGGTTTACAATGTGCGTTCACTTTATGTTTCTGTATTGGCACAACGTGAGATACTTCAGGCTCAAATATCCTATATGAAAGCACTTACAACATTACGAAAGCAGATAGCCTATGAGGTAGAACTAGGTAAAAAAGCTACGATTGATTTACTCAAGGCAAAGTCTAATGAACAATCTGCACAAACAGAGGTTGAAGTACTTAAAAATAACATAGACATCACCAAAGCAACACTCTCTGCATTGGTAGGAAAAAAAGTAGGCAAACTCAAATCTTTAAAAATAAAAAATCACAAAACCTCAATACTCTATAAATAGACTTTATGCTGAGGCAAATAGTTTGGCAAAGGTAAAGGTAGAAGATATGGCTTTGCATAAAGCAGAGAAAACTATACAAAAGAGTGAAGCAAGTAAATTACCACAGGTAAACTTTTCAAGTTTTGTAGGTAAAAACTATGGAGAAGACTTAGAAACCAATGAGTGGGACAATGAAACCTTGTGGCAGGCAGGGGTTAATGTAAAATGGAATATTGTCGATTTTGGTAAACGTGATCTTTCTGTGCAGCAAGCAAAGATAGCTAAAATGGAGGCAACCTTTAAGAGAGAACAAACACTTTTGGATTTACGTAAACTACTTACACAAGCTGTCTCAAAAATAAAACAGAGTTATGCTGAATATTTAGGAAATGTTTCACAATTAAATCTTAGTAAAAAAAGTGAGAAGATAGAAGAAGTACGTTACAAAAATGATGTTTCAACATTGAATGATCTTTTTCTTGCAAAGTCTCAAACCCAGCTTGTGCGTGCAAAGATGATTGAAAGTCGTTATAGCTATCAAAAGAGTAAATATTATTTAGAGTATCTATTGGAAAGAGGAGTAAATGAATGAAAAATAAAAAAATGATTATCACTGTACTTGTGGTATTGGCTGTTGTTGTTTTAGGTATAAAAGGAAAAGGTTTACTTGAAAAACGAAAAGAAGAAGTAGTCAATGAAGCACTACCCAGTACAGCACAAGTGAGTATAGAAGTTGTGAAAGCAAAGCAGGGTACATTGAGAAACTCAGTCTCTTTTTTAGCACAGGTACTTTCAGATAAAAGCATCAAACTTTCTACCAAGTTGGCAGGATATGTTGAAAAAGTTATGGTAGAAGAAGCACAAAACGTGAAGAAGGGCGATCTGCTTGTTACGATTGATGCTGTTGAACTAAAGTCAAATATTGAAGCCCTTGAATCAACGTTTCAGGCGCAAAAAAATGATGTACAACTGGCACAAAGTATGTATGCACGTAATCAAAAACTGTATGAGGTAGGAGGACTCTCAAAAGAGAAACTTGATATTTCAAAAGTGACACTTGAGACAAAACAATCTATGTTAGAGAGTAGCAAACAAAAAATCGCACAACTGAAACATCAATTGAGCTATTTGAAAATAGTATCACCTTTTGATGGTGTAGTGGATGCAGTGTTACTTCATGAGGGAGACTTGGCAGCCACAGGCAAGCCTATCATAGCTATGAGTAATGGAGAAAAAAACTGCTTTTTTCTTATGCTCCAAGCGAAAAAAACAGTATCTCAAAAGACCAAATGGTACTTTTCAATGATGAAAAAATAGGACATGTAAAATCTATTTATCCAACCTCTAAAAATGGTCTTATCTCAGCAGAAGTAAGTCTTTCGGAAGCGCTTTCTTACCCTGTAGGGACTAATATCAGTATTGATGTCCTTACCCAAGAAGAGCAGGGGTGTCTTTTACCTTCAGACACTTTAGTACATAAAAAAGAGGGTACTTTTGTAATGGTACACAATCATGGTAGTTTCAAATCCATGAAAGTCAATGTCGAGATAGAAAAAAAGGATGAAATCATTGTTACACCTTGCCCTAAAATCTTCGTAGCATGTGGAAGTGAAGTAAAACTTTCAAAACTTCAAGCTTATGATAAGGTCAATATCATAGGAGGCATAGATGCAAAATGATGCTTCAATGAAAGATTCTCCTACCTGGGTAGAGAAGATACTTAAAAAACCACATATTATTATCTCTTTTCTTGCACTCTTTGTGATGGCAGGGATGTTGGGATATGGAAAAATTCACCGTAACCTTTTTTCAAACTCAAATTACCCTGAGGTAGCATTGGTCATTGTAGAGGCAGGTGCAAGTGCTAAAACTATGGCGAGTAATATTGCCGTACCTGTAGAAGAAGAGCTGTATGCTCTAGATGAGATACGCCGCGCCTACTCAACAACAATCGATGAAGTGACCGTGATACATGCAGAGTTTGAATATAGTAAAAACATCGATACTGCAGTCAACGATGTGACCAACGCTCTCTCGAAAATACGTGCTATATTGCCTAAAGATATTAAAGAGCCACAGATCATTAAAATTACAGAAGCAACCGCTCCTGTACTTGTTGTTGCAATGTCCCCCAAAAAAGGTACGCAGTTAACACTCGAAGATATACGTGACATTGCTTCAGGTGATATAGAACATACTTTACTTAAAACAAAAGGGGTAGCCAATGTAGATATATTTGGTGGCTACGAAAAAGAGTTGCAAATCATTGTAGATAAAGATAAACTAGACATCTATCATCTCTCGTTAGGTAATGTTATCGCTACAATACAAAAAAATGATAACGAATATGCTGTAGGTTTTGTCACCAATGAAGCTCACAGATACCTTCTCACATCCAAAGGTAAGCGTGATAAAGTTGAAGCACTTAAATCTTTACCACTGACTGCAGATATAAAACTTTCTGATGTTGCCAATATCTATTTTGGATATTATGAAAATTCTGCTGCCTACTTTGGTAATGGCAAGGCAGCCATTGCCTTGTCTATCCAACGTTCAATCTCTGCCGATGTGATACAAACCATCGATAAAGTTGAAGGGATGTTGGCTGAATTTAAAGCCAAATATCCAAATATCAATTTTGAAGTGAGTGATACACAAAAAGAGACGATAGAGCAAAGTACGATGAATATGTTTGATTCTTTACGTGATGCGATTATTATGTCTACCATCGTTGTTTTTCTTTTCTTGGCATCATTTCGTCAAATCCTTGTGGTATTGGTCACCATTCCCCTTGTGTATGCTTCTACTATAGCCTTGATGTGGTTAGTGGGTATTGATTTTAATGTGGTAACACTTACAGCTATTATTTTAGCCTTGGGACTCTTGCTTGATGACACAGTGGTTGTGATGGAGAATATAGAGAGGCACTACCGTGAGCTGCATAAAGATATTCATGCAGCAGTTTTTGATGGTACAAAAGAGATTATGTTTGCTGACCTCTCTGGTACGATTACAACCATGATAGCACTTGCTCCTATGCTTTTTTGTTGGTGGGTATCCTCAAACGGTATTTGCACCATTGGTAGGTACTTTACTTTTAGCACTTGTGGCATCCTATATCATTTCTATTGTTGCTGTACCGCTACTCTCTTTGCATATTTTGGCAATACAAAATCCATTATTACTCAAGGTTGAGGGGTGGTTTCATCGTATAATTGGTAGTGCTAATGACTATATCCAAGGTTTTTTTTGCTGCATTGGTACGTGCAATTACAAATTCTAAGAAATTAGGGTTTATATCTGTATTTGTTCTCATTGCACTCTTTGTCACTTCTGTAAAGCTTGTTATGCCAGTGGTTGGACAAGAGCTTATGCCTCCTATGGATACTGGAGGGGTTAACATTAAAATTACCACCGACGCAAATTTGCCTATAGAAAAATCTGAAGAGATTATGAAGCAGGTTAATAAGATGATTTATGCACAAGGTAAAGTATTGCGTGTATCAGGAAGTATTGGTTCTGAAGCGGGGGTACTTAGTATCGGTTCTGGCTCAGGCATAGACCATATCTCCATAGTGGCAACTTATGTAGACAGATATAAAAGAGAAGCAGATATTTGGCAGATATCCAAAGCATTAAGAGAGTCTATTTCTCAGGTGCCACATGTCAAATACTTAGAAGTGACACCTTATGGTGCAACAGCACTTGCAAGTATTCGTGCAAGTGTTGATGCAAAGTTAAGTAGTAACGATATGGATTTGCTACAAAAAGCAGGAGACAAAGTACAAAAAGCACTTAACAATACAAAAGGTGTTGTTTCCACGGACACTACTTGGGATATGGATAAAGTAGTATATGATTTAAGTATTGATGAAGTGGAAGCATCAAAGTATGGTCTGAAACGTTCAGATATTACAACACAGTTACAACTTGCACTGCGTGGGGCACCTGTTGCAAGTTTTCCTAAAGTCAATGCGATGGACTATACAGTAAGGGTTTGGCTACCAAAGAATCAGATAGATAGACTTGAAACTATTTTAACACTCTTGATAGATACCCCAACAGGTAAAATACCTTTAGACAAGATAGCAACGATTAAAGCATATAAGGAGCCAAGCCTTATTACCCGTGAGGATTTACAATATACATTGGAAGTGTATGGAGATAGAGAAAAAGGTGCGATTTCTCACATCATGGCAAACTTTGAAAAAGAGCTTGAAGATGTGAAGTTAGATAAAGATGTATCATTGGAACAAATAGGAGACATTAAACAGTTTAAGGCCTCTGCTGAACGTATGATAGGTGCGATTATCATTGCCGTGGTACTCATCTTCTTTACACTTATTGTGATGTTCGCAAACATTAAAATATCGTTGATGATACTCTTTTCTATACCACTTACTATTATTGGTGCATCATGGACAATGCTTGCCATTGGTTATCATGTTTCTATGTCTGCTATGATGGGCTTTATGTTACTATCTGGGGTTATTGTAAACAATGCTATTTTGTTGATACACTTTGCCATAGAGCAGATACAAGCAGGTAAAAACAAACGTGAAGCGATGTTGGAGTCTATAAAAATACGTACGCGTCCGGTACTTATGACAGCGTTTGCAGTTTCAGCTGGTATGCTCCCTGTTGCACAGGGTGCAGCTATAGGACTTGAACGACTTGCGCCTTTGGGAGCTGTAGCTATTGGTGGACTTGTTGTGGGGACATTTATGACGCTTGTGTTTATTCCGATAGTATTTATTTGGACCGTAAAAGAAGAAAGAATTTTGGAGATATAGATGAAAAAGATTATGATGACTTGGCTATGTGTCGTGGCAATGATACAGGCTGTAAATATAGGAGATACACTTCCTCCGATAACATTGGAAAAAGAAAATGGTGGAACGAGTAACGACAAACCTTGGCATGCAACAAGCCTTAAGGGTAAAGTACATGTTGTTCTCTATATGGATCCAGATGAACGCAAAGGGACTCAGCCACTTCTTGATGCACTCAATCAATTAGATGTTGACCCTAAAGCATATTCTACAATAGCTATTGTGAATCTATCAGCTACATGGATGCCTGATTATATATTATAATCAATATTATCCAAAAAACAAAAAGAGCTAAAAAGAGCTAAAAAATACCTCTTTTGTTTTTGATAAAGAAAAAATGTTAGTAAAAAAATGGCAGATGAGAGATGATGCATCAAATATATTGATTGTAGATAAAAATTCAAAAATTCTATATCAAAAAGTTGGTAATGCCTCCAATGAAGAGGTAGCGTATATACTTAAAATGCTATCAGATACGCTAAAATAAAACTTATAGGAGAAACTTATGAAAAAAATACTTGCAATACTATTGTTACTTTTGGTTGTGATACAATTTATACCTTATGGTAAAGACTATACAAATCCAGCAGTTATAGCTGAGCCGAAATGGGATAGTTTAGAAACTAGAGCGTTATTTATGAAAGCTTGTGTGGATTGTCATACCAATGAAACAAAATGGCCAGCCTATAGCAATGTTGCCCCGATATCTTGGATAGTTTATAACCATGTTATAGAGGGTCGTGAACACTTTAATATTTCGGCTTGGGGACATCAGAAAAAAAATAAAGGTGATGAGGCAGCAGAAGAGTTAGAAGAGGGTGAGATGCCACTGAAATCTTATCTTCTTGCTCACCCTGAAGCGCAATTGACTGATGATGAAACAAAGCTATTGATTCAAGGACTGAAAAATACTTTTGGTGAAGAAAAAGAAGATTAAATATATCCAATAGTTCACATATAATTAACAGTGAGATGTTATTCTGCTCTTATAAATATATAGGAGTACAGATATGAAAAATAGAAATATATTAAGTTTGGTTGCAGTTTCTGCATTGGTTTTAATGAGTGGGTGTGGTAGTTCTGGTGGTAGTGGTAGTGAAACACCTGTTGCAAGTACAGAGTTACCTTCAGAGGTACAAGCAGCGATAGCTGCACCCACATCCACACTTTCTCAAGAGTTGGCAAATACACTCTCATACATGGGTAATGAAGAACGCTTAGCCTATGATGTATATAATTATCTCTATGCACAGTTTGGTACAAAGCAGTTTACCAATATTGCTACAAAATCAGAATATAAACATATTACAGCCGTACAAGAATTGGTACGCAAATATAAGTTAGATGATACGATTGCATTTACAAATGTAGATTTACCGTCTTTAGGGTACATCAACACACCTATTGAATCTATGCAGGCAGGAAGCTATGATATATCAGCTATTCAAGCACTTTATGATGATTTAACTGCACAAGGTTCATCTTCGGAAGTGGATGCACTGAAAGTAGGATGTATTATAGAAGTGGTAGATGTAACCGATCTTGATAGAGATATTGCTATTGCTGAAAGTGAAAATGCTACAGATATTGTTACTGTGTTTAACTTTTTGCGTGATGGAAGCTACAATCACTATTGGGCATTTGATAAAGGTCTAAAAAATAATGGTGTAAATGATGGATGTTGTACCTGGAGTGAGCTTTGTCATCCTGAGTATCCACAAAATGATAATGGAAACGGAAATAGATAAAGTTTGAAAGTGGAGCGGGCGAAGGGATTCGAACTTTTTATTATGGGACGTAAAATGAACAAAGTTCATCTTTACTGCGCTAACGCTGTGTTGACTTCAGCAGTCGGCTCACGCACTGATGCTCTAAGAAATGATAATAAATTGTGATTGTGAAGAAAGTGGAGCGGGCGAAGGGATTCGAACCCTCGACAGCCTGCTTGGAAGGCAGGAACTCTAGCCACTGAGCTACGCCCGCTCAGATATATTGTTGTGGTACCGCAGGTCGGATTCGAACCGACACGCCCGAAGGCAGAAGATTTTGAGTCTACCAAGTCTACCAGTTCCATCACTGCGGCACTTGTACGTTTAAAACGTGAGAAGAATTCTACTCCTAGCCAGCTTAAACAATGTTGAGTAAGGCATTAATTTGTAATTTAATGTAAATTTGAAAGATTTTCATAGCTGACTTATTTTAATTTGTTATAATATCTGCATTAATTAATATCAAATTAGGGATAGACTTGAAGATTACGATAATTATCACTGCAATACTTTTTTTATATGGAGCCTTTTCTACACTGTTTCATGACACTGCACTTTCAGGCAATATAGGAAAGATTGTAGGAGAGACAAATATACATCTCTTTGGATATTTGGCCTATGTAAATATTTTTATTCTCTTTTATCCTCTCTACAAACTCTACAGTGATGCACGTGTGAGAAAAGAACTTGATTTTTATTTGGGATGGATCCTCTTTTTTATTGCGCTTGTCATTTTAGAAGCTTTGGTACTAGACTTGAAAAATGCAGGGTACCTAGGTACGCAAGTGATTGAGTTTTTACAGCCGTTTATCGGTAAAGCAGGACTTTGGTTCTTGTTGTTGATGATTGTTTCTCTCTCTTTTGTCTTTATATTGGATGATGACTTCTCTTTTGCAAGTATTGTTCCAAATAAACCTAAGACATCACTCTCTTTTGGCTGGATAGCTACAACGGTCTCTACACTCTCTAGCGTACTCAAAAAGATATTTACCAACCCTTTTGCTTCTCCTGCATTAGAGGATGAAATGATGCCTATTTTGGAAGTTGAAGAAGTGAAACCCAAGCGAAAAGCAGCAGTAAAACGTAAAGCTCCGGTAAAAAAGAAACTTCCCAAGCCTGAAGTAGCTGTTGGAAGTTTAGATGAAAAAGAGGATGCTGTAGTTAATGAGATTTTGGAACTTGAACATGAGATGGAAAAATCGTTGCATACAAGAGGATCCAAGAGTGTAACTACAAGTAATTCAAATGTTGAGATTGTAGAAGAGCTTGAAGAAAATTCAAAGCTTATGGAACAGATAGACAAAGGGGCTGTAGCCAAACCAAAAAACTTTAAACTCCCTAAACTGGACTTTTTACAAAAAGCACCTAAAACCATTAAAAAAGTGAATGAAGCAGAAATAGACAAAAAGATAGAAGATCTTCTCTCAAAACTTGCACAGTTTAGAGTAGATGGTGATGTTATCCGTACTTATTCTGGACCTTTGGTTACCACCTTTGAGTTTAAACCTGCGCCAAATGTGAAAGTCTCTAAAATATTGGGACTTCAAGATGACCTTGCTATGGCACTCAGTGCTGAGACTATACGTATACAAGCACCTATTCCAGGGCGAGATGTTGTGGGTATAGAGATACCAAATGAGAGCATAGATACCATCTACTTACGTGAGATACTTGAGAGTGACATTTTTAAGGAGTCAAGTTCTCCACTGACTGTGGCACTGGGGAAGGACATTGTTGGTAAACCGTTTATTACAGACATTAAAAAGTTACCACACCTACTCATAGCAGGTACCACAGGTTCAGGTAAATCAGTAGGTATCAATGCAATGATACTTTCACTGCTCTACCGTAATGATCCAGACCAGTTAAAGCTCATGCTTATTGACCCTAAAATGCTTGAGTTTGCAGCTTATGAGGATATCCCACATCTCATCACCCCTGTCATTACTGAACCTGCCAAAGCCATAGCGGCACTGGCAAATATGGTGGCTGAAATGGAACGTCGTTATAAACTTATGGCAGAGGCTCGTACCAAAAATATAGAAAACTATAATGAAAAAGTGAAGAAAACAGGTGCTGAAGCATTTCCGTTTATTGTTGTGGTTATCGATGAGCTTGCAGATTTGATGATGAGTGGTGGTAAAGAGGTAGAACACTCTATTGCAAGACTTGCCCAGAAGTCTCGTGCCTGTGGTATTCACCTCATTGTTGCTACACAGAGACCTTCTGTAGATGTTGTAACCGGGATGATAAAAGCAAATCTTCCTTCAAGACTAAGCTATAGAGTAGGTTCACGCATTGATTCAAAAGTCATTTTGGATGCTATGGGTGCAGACAGCCTGCTTGGACGCGGTGATGGACTCTTTACGCCTCCTGGTTCTACGGGACTGGTACGTATCCATGCACCATGGAATACAGAAGAAGAGATAGAAACGATAGTAGAGTACATCAAAGCACAGAGAGTACCCGAGTATGATGAAAGTTATCTCGTAAGTGGTGCTGCTGCGGCTGCCTCTAATGGTGGTTATGCTGAAATTGTACTTGATCCTCTCTATGAAGAGGCAAAACAAGTGGTACTTACGGACAATAAAACGTCTATCTCTTACCTACAGCGTAAGTTACAGATAGGCTATAACCGTTCAGCAAATATCATTGATCAGCTTGAAGCCAAAGGGGTACTTTCTGCTCCCAACACAAAAGGAAATAGAGAGATATTATAATCTCTTATTTTTCCTTATTTTTCTTCTTCTTTCTGTAACTATCCGATACATAAAAAAACTCTCTTTTCTCTCTACTGTTTATTACACCTAATTCAAACGATATTTTGCTACTATAAGGGACAAAATATTACACAGGAGACCATCATGGCCTTATTAGAAGAATATATAGCTCACACAGCTGAGCGTGCAGAGTTAGGTGTACCACCACTCGCACTTACAGCTGATCAAGTGGCAGAATTAGTAGAATTATTAAAAGCAAGCCCAATCGCGGATGTAGACTATGCAATGGAACTTTTTACACAGCATGTACCTGCAGGTGTAGATGATGCAGCGTATGTTAAAGCAGCATTTTTAAATGATATTGTTCAAGGTAATGCATCTTGTGATGCAATAGATGCTAAAAAAGCAACTGAGATTTTAGGAACAATGTTTGGTGGATTTAACGTAGCACCACTTGTAGATGCACTAAAGTCAGATGACAAAGAAGTTGCACAAACAGCAGCAGATGAACTTAAAAACACACTACTTGTGTATGATTCATTTAACGATGTTAAAGCACTTATGGATGAAAGTAATGCCTTGGCTAAAGAGGTTGTTGAATCATGGGCAAATGCTGAGTGGTTCTACAACAAACCAGAAATGGCTAAAGAGATTACTGTTACTGTGTACAAAATCCCTGGTGAAACCAATACAGATGATTTATCTCCAGCGTCAGAAGCATTTACAAGAGCAGATATCCCTCTTCATGCAAACTCATTCCTTGTAAATAGAATGGATAATCCACTTGATACAATGAAAAAACTTAAAGAAAAAGGACACCCTTTAGCTTATGTTGGTGATGTTGTAGGAACTGGATCTTCTAGAAAATCAGGTATCAACTCTGTACAATGGCACATGGGTCAGGATATTCCATTTATCCCTGGTAAAAGAACCGGTGGTATCGTCATTGGTGATATTATTGCACCTATTTTCTTTAACACAGCAGAAGATAGTGGATGTATCCCTATTCAAGCACCAGTAGGTAAACTAGAAACTGGTGATGTGATTACAGTAAAATCTTTTGATGGTGTGATTGAAAGAGATGGTGAAGTTGTTTCTGAGTTTACTATCGAGCCAAATACACTTCTAGATGAGATGAGAGCAGGTGGGCGTATTCCACTTATTATAGGTAAAGGTTTGACAGCAAAAGCTAGAGAAGCACTTGGTATGGATGCTGGAGATATCTTCATGACCCCTGCACTGCCTGCTGATAATGGTAAAGGTTACACACTAGCACAAAAAATGGTGGGTAAAGCATGTGGTATTGAAGGTGTAAAACCAGGTGTTTACTGTGAACCAGTAGCAACAACAGTTGGTTCTCAAGATACAACAGGTCCAATGACAAGAGATGAGATTAAAGAATTGGCTGCGCTTAACTTTGATGCAGACTTTGTACTTCAGTCATTTTGCCATACTGCTGCGTACCCAAAACCAGCAGACATTAATTTACAGCACACACTTCCAAAATTCTGGACAGAGAGAAAAGGGTTTATTCTTAGACCAGGTGATGGTGTTATCCACTCATGGTTGAACCGTATGTGTCTTCCTGATACTGTGGGTACAGGTGGAGATTCACATACAAGATTCCCTATTGGTATCTCATTACCAGCGGGTTCTGGTCTTGTTGCATTTGCAGGTGTTACTGGTATGATGCCACTTACTATGCCTGAGTCTGTATTGGTTAGATTTAAAGGTGAAATGCAACCAGGTATCACACTACGTGATATGGTAAATGCTATTCCTCACCAAGCGATTAAAGATGGTCTTTTGACTGTGGCTAAAGCGGGTAAGAAAAACATTTTCTCAGGACGTGTTCTTGAGATTGAAGGTCTTGAAGATCTTAAATGTGAGCAGGCGTTTGAACTTTCTGATGCATCTGCTGAGCGTTCAGCAGCTGCGTGTACAGTGAAGCTTAACAAAGAGCCTATCATTGAATACCTAGAGTCTAACATTGTACTCATTGAAGAGCTTATTGCGCAAGGCTATGAAGACAAAGCAACACTTCAAAGACGTGCTGACAAAATGAAAGCATGGATTGCAAACCCAGAGCTTCTTGAAGCAGATAAAGATGCTGAGTATGCAGCGGTAATTGAAATCGATATGAACGAAATTAAAGAACCAATCTTAGCATGTCCAAATGATCCGGATGATGTAAAAACATTGACTGAAATCCATGAGTCTGGTATGAGAACAGAGATTGATGAAGTATTTGTTGGGTCTTGTATGACAAACATCGGTCTTTTCAGAGCACTCGGTGAAGTACTTAGAGGTGAGGGACCAGTACCTGCTAAATTATGGGTATGTCCTCCAACTAAAATGGATGAGAAAACACTTCAAGAAGAGGGTTACTATTCAGTCTTTGGAATGGCAGGAGCTAGAACAGAGATTCCTGGATGTTCACTCTGTATGGGTAACCAAGCATCTGTTGGTCAGGGTGCATGGGTATTCTCAACATCTACAAGAAACTTTGACAACAGACTTGGTAAAGATTCACAAGTATATCTTGGTTCTTCTGAGCTTGCTGGTGTGGTTGCTCTTAAAGGAAGACTCCCAACTGCAGCTGAATATATGGAAATTGTTCCTAACAAAATCAAGCCAGAGATGAGTGATGATGTCTATAGATACCTAAACTTCAACAAAGTCTCTAAAGATGAGCTTGAAGCGATGGTTGAATAGACTTATCCTTCCTAAGATGACTATTGACTTTTTTAAGTCGGTAGTCAGTACTATTACTTCTACTTTATTTATTCATAATTCATATTTATTTTTAAGTCTCTTTTACTATAATATTATCAAAGGATTTCATTATGAAACACATATTTTTTATCGTCATTATTAGTACTTTTTCATTGGCTGGATTTTTTAATGAGCAAGGTGCAAAAGCAAAAGCAGAATATATAGAAAATGACAGACTATGTAAAATATTTACACAAAAAGTGGCTGATTATAAGAAAAATCTACGTAAAGATGTCCTTGCAGCCGCCTCTTTAGCTTCTTATGAATACCGTGCTGAACTCTTTTGTAAAAAAGCTGAAGAAGCAAAAAAATCACTCTAAACATACAGTTTAAGCGTGTTAATACGCTTGACGCTCCTACTTATTTATTATTTTTATACACAGATTAAAATTTTCTTAATTTATAACTATAAAAAAAACTAATATTAAAATATTTTACGTTACAATTAATTGAGTTACAAATAAGAAATAAAAGGATACAACATGGGTATGTTAATGATTGCCATTGGAATTGGATTTTTCGGAAGTATAATTATTTTCTTCATAGCAGAAGAACTCTCTTTAAAAGATGCAGATTTTTCTGATATAAAGGATGTATTTACCAAAGAGTTGAATTTAAATGAATTGGTAGGTAAATATTCTACTATTAAGTATATGGCATTATTTATTGTTGCTGTGTTTATAATAGGGTACTTGGTATCTAGTCAGATTATGGTACCCAATCACTTTAGTTTAGGCTATGCGATGGCATATGTCTTTTTACCATCAATGATAGGTTCTCTTATTATTTTGTTGGTCAAATGGAGATTTCAACCACTTTTAAAACTCATTTCATCATTTATGTTTGGTGCAGGATATATCGGTGCCTCAGCATTTGCTGTAGCAGTGACACATTTTTTCGCCAACTAATAGCAGGCAAACACTTCTCTAAATACTTCAGGAATACGACAAGGTTTTCCCTTGTCGATATAGACCAAAACAATCTCCATTGAAAATAGTTTTTCTTCTTCTTTCCACACTTCTTGTAAGAGTACAATAGATGAGTTTTTGCTTCTAATAATATTGGTTGTTACTTCTAGCAAGTCACCTAAAGTAGCCGTAGCAAGAAATGATGCTTTTATATCTCTCGCAACAAAGCCACTCTCTTTACCCAATGTTGGCATCATATCTTTTTGAAAAAAGATTTCAGAACGCGCACGTTCACAAAATTTAATATAATTTGTGTGGTAAACAATCCCACCCAAATCGGTATCTTCATAATA
>VCAW01000021.1 GCA_013607775.1 Campylobacterota bacterium
TACTATAGCATTTCTAATCATTTGCAACATTTTCATTGAAATAGCTCTCTATTTTTTAGGTAGTTGTTCTATTTTACGAAATTATCTAGATTGATGAATCTCTATTTCGTTATTTGGGTGTATAGAGTTATGCAAAAAGTCTAATTTTTTTGCTATACTAAAGTACACAAATATATTTTAAGGAAAAGAATATGGAACTAATGGATTTATTGAAAATGGGTGCCTCTTTAATACAAGGCAACAGTGATGATGCAACAACAGGATTGGACACCGACGCGCTAGCTAACGCACTAGGTGGACTCATAGGTAATGGTGAAGGTGGACTTGACTTAGGTGCACTTGTTGGTGGACTTTCTCAAAATGGTTTAGGTGAGATAGTTGGTTCATGGTTAGGTAACGGTGAAAATGCTTCTATCTCTATGGATCAGATTACTGATCTTCTAGGATCAGATAAAATCTCTGAGTTTGCCTCTAACCTTGGACTTTCAGAAGAGAGTGCAAAAGGAGCATTGGCAGATGCTTGTAGTTGACCAGGCAACAGCCGGAGAAGGTGGTATGCTAGATGAGATGCTTGCAAATGTTGGTGGTTCAAAAGGGGCTATGGATATGCTTGGAAAGATGTTCGGTTAATATCCAAAATATCTTCTTCGTAAAAATATGTCAATATGGCATATTTTTACATTCTACGTATAGAATACGCTAAAATATCATAAAACATCAGGATACTTTTTGCGATATTTATTACTTTTTTTACTCCCCCTTTTACTTTTATCGAAACCTTTTAAGATAGCAACATACAATGTTGAAAATCTTTTTGATGCAACCTTTCAAGGTAGCGAATATGAAGAGTATATTCCTGGAAGACATAACTGGAATGCTAGAATGGTGGAGATAAAGCTCAACCATACAGCTGAGGTCATTTGTGATTTGGATGCTGATGTCTTGGGATTGCAAGAGATAGAAAACAGTGATATTTTTAGGCAACTTATTGTAAAACTAAAAAGAGTAGGGTGTCCTTACCGCTATAATGCCATCACACATAAAAAAGGTGCACCTATCTAGGTGGCACTTTTATCTCGTTATCCTATAAAGAGAAAGCATGATATACAGGTAAGTTACTCTCCAAATGTGAGGAATATACTAGAAGTTGAGGTAGAAGTTCATGGGAAACCTTTAACGCTATTTATAAATCACTGGAAATCAAAAGCCTATAAGGGGTATGAGAGTAAACGCATTAAGTATGCTAAAGTGCTGCAAGCACGTATTGCAAAACTCTCCACAAGCAAAGAGTACATCATCTTAGGTGATTTTAACTCAGATTATAATGCTTACTTGACTTTGGAAGATAAGATAGATGATACACAAGGACGTACAGCATTTAATGATGTACTACAAACAAAAATGGGTGAAGTTTTAGTCGATGAAGTGACGATACAAAAAGCGAAGAGGGGAACCCACTATAGTTTATGGTTAGAACTACCTGTTGATGAAAGATGGAGTTACAAGTTTTATGGTAAAAAGTCCTCTTTAGACCAGATTGTAGTGCCTCAGAAGATGTTTGATGGCAAAGGTATAGACTATGTCAATAACTCTTTTAAAGTCGATAAAGCAGACTACCTTTTTACGAAACGAGGGTATATTAACAGATGGCGATATAAAAAAGGAAAACATAGAGCCAAAGGTTATTCTGATCATCTGCCTATTTTTGCTTATTTTGATACGGTTCCTTATAAAAAAGAGAATGCTCAAAAAATAGTAAACTCTAAAGTGGTTAAAGATGTATCATATCTTTATACAGTAGAAAGCTTAGATAGACAGATAGAACTTAAAAATGTTGTAGTCATTTTAAAGCGTGGAAACTATGCTGTCATTAAACAATCTAAACATGGCAGGGGCGTGATGGTGTATAGGTGTATGGGAAAACTTGAGGAAGGTCACCGGTATGATCTCTTGGTTGAAGGTATTAAAACATACCGTGGGTTTAAGGAAGTGACTCCAGCCTATGTTATAAAAGAGAGAGGGGTAGAGAAAAACTTAAATCATTTTTATCTAAAAAAAGAGGATCTGTTGAAAGGAAGCCTCAAACAGAATGAGGTAATACGAAACCTTATAGGCATATATAAAAATAGACATCTCCTTCTTGGTGGTCAAAAAATCCCCATCTATTTTAAAAAGAAGAAGCTCACACCCAAAAATGGAAGTAAACTAAAGATAGACTATGCGCACCTAGGGTATTATAAAAAATTAGAGTTAGTAATTTATAGTAAAAAAGATTTTGAAATATTGGAGAAGTAATGGCATATTATCATTGGATTTTAGCGTTTCATGTAATGAGTTTTGTATCTTGGATGGCAATGTTGTTTTACCTTCCAAGATTATTTATCTATCACCGAGAAAATGCAGATACAAAAGCTTTTACTGATATTGTAGAAGTGCAAGAGTATAAACTTTTTAAATATATAGGTGTGCCTGCAATGTGGGCTACTGTTATCTCTGGTGGTACAATGTTGTACCTCAATACAGGTATTTTTTCATCAGGAGGATGGATGCATGCCAAGTTGCTTGCGTTAGTATTTTTACTTGCATACCACTTCTCACTTAATGCCATTCGCAATACTATGCTTACGAACCCACATTATAAAAGTTCAAAATGGTTTAGATTCTACAACGAAGTGCCGACATTACTTATGATATTTATCGTCATTATGGTGGTAGTCAAACCCTTTTAATGGATTTGTGTTATAATATTTGCATTAAAAATTAAGGAGTGACGTATGACGTTACCAGAGATTGTATTACCAAAAATTGTTCTTCCCTTTGATGTTCCTGTGCTATTACACCCCGTAGTAGACCATTTTCTTATTGCTTTACCAGTGGTTATTCTTTTATTGGAATTGATGAATCTCATGATGAAAAAGAAAGCCGTAGGCGGTGTTTCGTTTTTTCTTTTAGTGTTGACGGTACTTGCAGCAACTGCAGCCTACTTTACAGGATTGGCAGATGGTAAAGAAGCATATCCTGCATTGGCAGATGCAGCTAAAACGGCTTTGGCAGAGCATAAATTACTTGGAACCTATATCCTCTTAGGCTCTGGTGTGGTGCTTTTCTTTAAACTCCTTGCAATGACTGGAAACAAAGCACTTAAAGCACTTTATATTTTAGTGCTTATCGCTTTTGTTATCGCATTGTTTAAACAAGGAAAAGAGGGTGGAGAGCTTGTGTATGAACATGGACTAAACGTAGAGCAGGTTAAAACCTTGGATGATGAAATATTTGACCTGAAAGATGCGTTGGAAGATGCATTGGCAGAAGCTAAAAAATCTACACCTGCACCTGTTGTACCTCAGGTAGAAAAAGCACCTGCGCAAGCAGTAGAAGTAGCACCTGTTTCTGTGGAAAAAACACCAGCACCTAAAACAGAAGTCGTTACTCCTTCTGCTGTAGCTTCATCACCGATGGAATCTACAGGTGTTGAAACGATACCTTCTCCAACACAAGAAGCAACAATGCAAAATGTAGCACCTGCTGAAGCAAAAGCAACAGTGATTCCTTCAGAAAATGAGATGCCTGCACCACAATAATAAGTTTTAATACTTTAGAACTTTTTCCTTTATGACCCACCATCATCATTTGGGTCATACTCTTCATCATATCGATCTTCATCAACTGTTGTTTTCAGATTGGAAAGATAATGTGCCATTTGTTTGGTTTGGTTTTCATCTAAAGATTTTGCAAAAGAAATCATCACAGAACCATAGTCCAAACGTGTCTTACCTTGTTGTAACTCTTTAAGTCGTCTTAGAAGAATGTCTTCTCTTATCCCCTGCAGTCTAGGGTTGGAACCAATACCCTCACCATACATACCATGACAGGCATTACATGCATTTTTCAGATAGACCATTTCCATGGTATCTGTTGCAGAGAGTAGTAGTGTAAAAGATAAAAAAAGTGATATTATTTTCATAATTGTATTGTACCTCATTGTTAATAAATAATTCTAGCCAAGTAAAGTCCCTCTGGGGGCGCTAGTTTTGTAGTGTATTTGGCTTTACCGGCAAGCTGATCTTTGAGTGCATTGATGGTTAATGTTCCTATTGCACATTGCATCGCTGCATCGACCATTATGCGTACTTGTGAACGTAAAAAGCCATTGGCTGTAAAATAGATGTAATGATAGCCTTGTTTCTCTTTGTATTTTGTTGTATAGATTTCACGTATACTTGTATGTGTATGGGTTCCTGTTTTACGAAAAAAATCAAAATCATGTTTTCCTTCAAAACAGTGTAAAGCTTCTTGAAGCAAGAGAGTATCAAAGAGAGTATACTGTGAGATGTAACGTTTTTCAAATACAGAGACTTGTGTTGTTTTAAAGACATAGCGGTAGACTCTTTTTTTTGCAGAGAATCTTGCATGAAAATCATCTGCTACTTGTGTAATGTGTTTGATAGTTATATCATCTAGTTTACGATTAAGATTGAGTTTTAATTTACTTAAGTCTGACCAATACTCCGGTAGATCAAAATGTATCACTTGCCCTGAAGCATGTACGCCTGCATCTGTTCTTCCACTTCCTGTAATCTTAGAATGGATTTGTAGACTTTGTAACGCTTCTTCTAATGCATAGGTAATAGTTTGCTTGGTTGAAGTCTGTTTCTGAAAGCCAAAGTAGTGGCTACCATCATAAGCAATAACAGCCTTTACACGCATAAAAGATCCATTAGAAGTATTTTGAAACCCGTTTATGAAAGAGCCATTGCCCTATGGCTATAGCTGCAACAATACAGAGAATTAATAGTAGAGGTGTTCCCCATTTTTCTAAAGCTGATGCAGTGAGGTAGAGTACCAATGTGGTTAAAAAAATGACAAGAAAAGAGCGGTTAGGTTGATACCGTGGATTAATCATCGTGAATGATGCCACAATATAGACAGAGAGTAAAGGTAGCAAGGAGACAAAGATAAAAAAGAGTACCCTGTGCATCATCTTGACATAGGTTGCAGCTTTTCCCCAATGTGCGATAATGTCTTCAAATTTAAAAGATTCTTTTTTCACACTATCGTAGACTTCAAGTGTTCTGTATTTTGCCTGTTGTAATTTCTCTTCAGAGTAGGTATAGCCATAACCATCATTGAGTAGTAGGGATGTAGTTGTGACTTTGTTATTGAGTTTACCTGTTTTTGCAGCGAAAAACTGTTCATTGTTCATATCCGAACGGTTATAGATGACAATATCATCAAAAATACCTCTGTTTTTCTCTTTTACATAGATATAGTAATCACCAAACTTTTGACCTAGTTTTCCTGCAACAATATTGAGCTTTGCTTCTGCTTTTTTCTCTTCTTTAAATGACTTGTAGAGTTGTTTGCTCAGAGGCATAGCCAAGAAAGAGATAGCCCCCAATAGAAGAGAGAAAAGAAGACCTAAAAGGAGTAAACGTCGCAATACTTTTTTTGCATTAAGCCCTAAGGCATAAAGAGCTATAAGTTCATTGTCTTGAGAGAGTTTTACCAATACATTGGCAAGTGCTGCAATAAAAGATAAAGGTAAGGTATAAAACATAATATCTGTAACCGAGTAACTATAGAGTTTGAGAAGCTCTAAAAAAGTAATCTGTATTTTAGAGGTAAGTGCCGCAATTTTGACAAGATATACAAGGGATATAATAAGGAAAAATGGCAAAAATATGGTTAAAAAAGATTTAACAAAGTTTGACGAAATATAGTTTTTAACTTTAACCATAGATGAGTGTGTCCAATAACTGAAGACTCTGAGTATTATAGAGATAGACAATAAATGTAGCTAGCGCCAAAAATGGTACAAAAGGAACACCTTTGTCTCTCCATATCATGGCAGGTATCATTGCAAGGAGTGCAGAGAGAAAAAGTGCCATGAAGAAGTTGGGAAAACCTAGTAGGGCACCCATAGTTCCGGCTACTATGACATCCGCTCCACCCATAGCTTCTCTTCTTGCGATAAAAGAAGAAAAAAGTCCTATGAGATAGAGACCTCCAGCAGCAATAGCGCTATACATCATAGCATCTAAAAAGTTAGGTTGCACAAGTGCAAAGAGTAGGGCAGCAAAGTTTACATTGTCAGGCACTGCCATATATTTGAAATCTATCATAACAAGTGCAAGCAGTGCTGTAAAAGAGGCCGCAACAAAAGGAAGATACCAAACAAGCCCCAGTTTTAGATAGAGAATAACAAAAATAAGACCGGTTAGAAATTCAATAATAGGATATTGCACAGAAATAGCTTCTTTACAAAAGCCACATTTCCCACGTAAAAAGAGCCATGAGAAGATGGGAATGTTATGATACCACTTAAGTGGTGTCTGGCAACTTTGACATTTGGATGCAGGAAAAGCAATACTCTCACCCTTTGGAATACGGTAGATAACCACATTTAAAAAAGAACCAATAAGTGTACCAAAGATAAATACCACTGCTCCAATTATTATATTTTCTTGCATTATAGACCTCCAAAGCGTCTGTGACGTTGTGTAAAACTTGCCAAAATAGTATCTAACTCTTTTGCTGTAAAGTCAGGCCAAAGCGTTTGTGTAAAATAAAACTCTGCATAAGAGAGTTGCCAAAGTAAAAAGTTTGATATACGTTCTTCCCCAGAGGTACGTATAAGGATATCAATATCAGAATAAGGTGTTTGCAGTGATTCTGATATATCGTCTTCTGTTACTTTGGTTTTTCCTTCTTGTATGAGTTGATTTACCGCAGAGGTGATTTCTGCACGTCCTCCATAATTAAGTGCGAGGATTTGTGTGAGGCTTTTATTGTTTCTCGTGAGATATTCTGTATCTCTTATGCGTAGTTGCAGAGCCTTACTGAAAGCACCTATATTTCCTATGGCTTGAAAACGTATGTTATGTTCCTGATACGTTTTAAGCTCTTTTTTGAGATATCTGTCAAGAAGTTTCATTAAAAATTCTACTTCGAGTTTAGGACGTTTCCAGTTTTCTGTACTAAAGGCATAAAATGTAGCTGTCTCTATGGTTTTATGGGCTGCACAGTAGGTGGTAATATCTCGAATCGCCTCTGCCCCTACTTCATGCCCTTTGGTGCGTTTAAGTCCACGCTCTTTTGCCCATCTTCCGTTACCATCCATGATGATTGCAAGGTGTTTGATAGTTGAGCTTTGCATACTTAGTTGATATCCATAAGTTGGTTTTCATTGTGGCTAAGTTTTTTAGCTTCATCGAGTATTTTAGCAGAGAGAGTCAGTTTATCCGCACGTCCTAAAGAGACTTGTGCCTCTTTTGTGATAAATGTGATTTCATTCTCATCTCCTCCAAAACTTTTGGCATCATCAAGCAGGTTGTAACATACTGCATCTACACGTTTTTTATCTAGAAGTGCTACAGCGTTGTTCCGTCCTTCTTGGGAGTCCATCTCTGCTTTGAAGGCTACGGTTTTAATGTCTGTTTTGTCTAAACTTGAAAGTATGTCTGTTGTCTGTGTAAGTTCTATATTCCAAGACTCACCAATGGTAGACTTTTTGAGTTTGCCTGCTTGTGGGTATTTTGGTTTATAGTCAGCAACAGCAGCTACCATAAACAAGTAGGGCTCTTTTTGTATGAGATGTCTGTCAGAGGCATTCATAGAAGCTTTAGACATCTTTCCTTTTTTTGATACACGTATGGCATCTTTGGTATAGTCAAATATCTCTTCGGCATCATCGGCATCGATGGTATAGACACCACTTGGTAATCCTTCATTTCCCATAGTGGTGATGTAGCAAACATCTGCGCCCTTAAGGTAAAGAGAAAGGCAGAGTGCTTTTGCCATTTTTCCTGAGGAGAAGTTGGAGATATATCGTACTTCATCTATCTTTTCACGTGTACCTCCACCTGTGACCACGATGCGTCTGTCTTCCCAAAAAGGGTCTTTGAGGAGTGACTGTGCAACAGTAAAGAAGATCTCGCTTGGATCTGCCAGAGCACCATTACCTACATCACCACAGGCAAGTTCTTTCTCTTGTGGTTGTACGATGATATAGTCATTGACTCCCAACATTTTAAGTGAACCAGTGGTGTAGTGGTTTGCTAACATTTGTGTATTGGCTGCAGGTGCTACAATCATCTCACCTTTAAAGGCAAGTGCTGTTTGTGTCAAAATGTTATCGGCTATCCCTTTAGAGAGTTTGTTCAGTGTATTGGCAGTTGCAGGAGCGATGATAAATACATCACATCTTTTACCAATATCTATATGGTTCAGTTCTCCAGCCCATGATTCAGATGCTTCTGTCAGCACTGTATTACGTGTGAGTGCCTCAAAAGTAAGTGAAGAGACAAAACGCTCAGCACTTGGTGTCATCACCACATGTACCTCTGCACCGGCTTTGATGAAAAGACGTGCCAAATCACAGGCTTTATAAGCAGAGATACTTCCTGTAACACCTAGAAGTATGGTTTTACCTGTTAAGTTTACTTGCATAGGTTATGCCTTTCCAAAGAATTTATAGAAGAAATTTTTGATACTTTTTTGTGGACTGCGTGAGAGTACCAAGTCACCAGAAGTTGCATCTTTGGTCACCGTTGTTCCTGCCGCTATCATGACATCATCAGGAATGGTAACGGGAGCCACAAGTTGTGTATCGGAGCCTACAAAAACATTTTTACCAATTTTGGTTTGAAATTTATTTTTCCCATCATAGTTACAGGTAATGACACCTGCCCCAATGTTAGACCCTTCTTCTATACTTGCATCACCTATGTAGGCTAAATGACCCGCTTTGACACCAGTGAGTGTGGATTTTTTTACTTCTACAAAGTTACCAATGTGTGTATCGATAAGCTTAGAGTTTGGACGTACACGTCCCATAGGCCCTACATCAGAATTTTCTATATGTGAATCTTCTATAACGGAGTGGGTTTTGATATGTGAATCGATGATATGTGAGGTACCTTGGATACTTACACCATTTTCTAACATACATTCACCTTCAAAGGTAGCACGTGAGTCTATGTATATGGTCTCAGGTAAACGCATTGTAACACCTGCTTTCATCCATGCTGTTTTAATGCGTCGTTGAAGTATCTCTTCGGCATGTGCCAGGTCAAGTTTAGAGTTAACACCTTTAAACTCTTCCTCTTCTACGATAACCGGATGGATACTTTTCCCTTCTTCCACAGCCATTTTAATGATGTCTGTAAGGTAATATTCACGCTGTGCATTGTAGTTGTTAAGTGCAGGGATGTAGCGTTCAAGTATCTCTTTTTTAACACAATAGACACCTGCATTGACTGTTTGGATCTCTTTTTGTGCAGGGATACAGTCTTTCTCTTCTACAATTTCTTGTACTTTGTCATTAAAGATGACTACACGACCATAGCCAGTAGGATTGTCTAGCTTAATGACGGACATATTGATATCTGCATCGCCCTCTGTGAGTGCATTGAGTGCATCCATCGTAACGAGAGGCATGTCACCATTGAGTATAAGTGCTTTGTCATGCTGCACTTCTACTCCTTTCATTGCACCACCTGTACCTGGGTATTTTTCTGCATCTTGCATATGAAAATGTATATTCTCGTAATGTTTTTCTATTTCATTTTGTATACGCTCGGCCTGATGATAAAGTACGACTGTGATGTCATCAGAGAGTGCTTTGGCTGCATCAATGGCATGAAAAAGCATTGATTTTCCAGAGATTTCATGAAGTACTTTAGGCGTAGTTGACTTCATGCGAGTACCTTGACCTGCTGCTAGTATGACAACGGAGATAGACATCTTTTAAACCTTTTAGATAAAATTACATCAGTGAATTCCTGTCTAGTCTAAGATACTCATAATATCATTAGCTTTCATCTAGGCTAGGCACTCTTTTGAAGTCCTAGCCTTTGCTAAGTCTAAAAAGAGTAACAACGCATAGGTGAAAGCTAATGATACCCAAAGGGTGAGTTTTGAAAACGCAATCTTGCACAAAATATTCTCTGCATCTTAGCTATGGCTAGGACTTGAAAATATTATGCACAATCTCACATTTTCAAAACTCATTATGAGTGTCTTAGACTAGACAGGAATTCACATATTATTATTGCGATTATACCTAATTGTAATTAAAGGCATAAATTTGACATGTAAACATTTTGGAACTTGTGGCTCTTGTGGGCTTTATGATACAAGTTATGACACACAATTATCAGACAAAGAAAAACGAGTCTCTTCGCTTTTATCACCATTTTATAAAGATAAACTAGAAGTGTTTGATTCTCCTACTTCACACTATAGAGCCCGAGCAGAATTTCGTATTTGGCATGAGGGTATTAGATGTGATTATGCGATGGGAAACATCACAAAAGATGGCGCCATTAACATTGAAGAATGTCCCAAAGTGATAGAGCCCATCGAAAAACGTATGTGGAAATTACTCGATAAAATTAATGCTTCGCAAGAGGTACTCAAACGTAAACTCTTTTCAGTAGAGTTTTTGGCAACAACTACCGATGAGTGTTTGGTAACGATGTTATATCATCGAAAATTAGATGATACTTGGAGCGAGGAAGCAAAGCTTTTGGAGGCTGAACTCAACTGTAAAATTATGGGACGAAGCCGTAAACAAAAAGTGATACTCTCTGATGAATTTGTAACTGAGAAACTGGATATCGATGGCAAAACATTTACCTATGTACAGTATGAAAGTGGTTTTACCCAGCCAAACCCTGTTGTGAATGTCAAAATGATAGAGTGGGCTATCAAACAAGCTAAAAAAGTAGGGCATGGAGACTTTTTAGAATCATACTGTGGACTAGGAAACTTTACCTTACCTCTTTCTCACTATTTTGATAAAGTGTTAGCAACGGAGATAAGTAAACGTTCCATACATGCGGCACTTGAAAACTGTGCACTCAATGGTGTAGAAAATATCACCTTTGCACGTTTGGCTTCAGAAGAGATGACAGAGGCATTGAATGGAGTAAGAGAATTTTCAAGACTTAAAGATATTGATTTAAATGCTTATGACTTTTCTACAGTTTTGGTAGATCCTCCAAGAGCAGGGTTAGATACAGGAACGATTGATCTTATCTCAAAGATAGAAAATATCATCTATATCTCCTGTAATCCTGAAACATTGGCTAGAGACCTTGAGACGTTGTCTCAAACACATACCGTGGAAGAAGCAGCTATGTATGACCAGTTTCCGCATACAGCACATGTTGAGTCTGGTGTTTTCTTGCGTAAAAAATAGAAAAATTGTTGTAAAAAGAAAGTGTTGTAATAAAAGAATTGTCACCTAAACAGAGTGTTTAGATGACAGGTGACAGATTGGAATTATTTCCAACCGTCTGTTACTACTTTTGTAGAGTTTTTGTAAGGATACTTTTTAACTAGTTTTTTAACATCTAGTTTTTGGTCGCCTTCTCTCATAAAGTGAGCAAGTGTTACTGAAGCCCAGTAATCGTTAGCATATTCTGTACCTTCTAGTTGTATAGGTACTCCCGCTTTATTTACAGTGTGACATGCAGAACATGTAACAGGACCTGCATACTTACCATCTGGTGAGTACTGAAGTGCTTGTTCATGCGTAGTTACATCTACTGATCTCTCATCACCATCATATCTTGTTGAGTAAAGACCATGAGTCGACTCGTGACATGTTTGACATGCGATGTCTCCATGTGCTTTAGAGTATCTGTAGAGTGAAAGTTTATTTGGTTGGTCAATAGGGAAGTATTTACCACCAGTAACTTGCTCTGCAAATGGGGCCAAGTGACAATCTGCACAGTGAGGCTCAGACGCTGATAACCACCAGTCATTACCCCCAGAAGCTGCAACGTATGGTACTTCTCCACCTGTTTTGTGATTCCAAGGTTTAAGATCTAATTTACCATCTTTACCAACATTTTTAACCAATGTCGCAGATTTGTGATCTAGGTAGTAAGAAAGCACTTCGTTTTTACCTGTTGCTTTAGCATCAGCAATAGAAGCAAACTTCTTCATATCTCCACCAGCTACTGCAGCTACAATCTCTTTAAGAGATTTGTTTCTAAGTGTTTTACCTTCGTAAAGGTTAGCATTTTTGATGTCATCTGCTTTGTAAAGTGCTTGCGCTACTTTAGAGTGACAGTTTGTACAGTAAAGACCTCTCATCTCTTTCACATCTTTTCCATGCTCATCTTTCATAGAGACATTTTCAAGCTGCCATTTACCATAGCTGTTCAAGAAGAATGGAGGTTTAGCATTAGGGTTAGAGTGAGCATCACGTCTTACATAACAACCACCACCAGATTTTCTGATATCACCTTTTGCAAATCTTGCTTCACCATATCTGTCTGTCACACGGAACGGGTTCGTGTCATCATTCATATTAGGGTTTTGGAAGTGCGTTGGGTGACATGATTGACATGCTTGTGAACGTCCAGCTGCATCAGGCATAGGTACCATAGCAAGGTGGAATCCGTGAATTGCTTCAGAAAGAGGTTTTGCTTTTACTGTTTTGTATCCAGTTGCATTTACTCTTGGTGACACAAGGTTACCAGAAACGTTATCACCGTGACAGTCAGTACAGTTAACGAAACCTGTTTTACCTAAACGTTTGTTTGGTGCATTGTCATGGTAATCACTTAAGAATGTTGTTCCGTGGTGTGCATCGTGAAGTGAAAGAATGTTAATAGAACCTTCTGAAAGTCTAGCCATGTACTCTGAAGTATCTGGATATGTTTTCCAGTAAGCATACTCAGCATCACCTTGCTTAAGACCTTCGTCTCTTGCCATTTGTGCAGCTTTACCTGTTCTTGAGTGACATGCGTAACAGTTAGGAATATCTACAGGGTTTGTACCGAAGTATGTTACTGTTTTCCCATCTGGTTGTTTAATTTGTTTACCATCATTGGTATGTAGTTCAACAGTAGAGTATTGGAAAGGTTGGAAATCTTTTTCTGTCACAGAACGTAAAGACCCTTTTCTTCTACTATCGTTGAATGCAGTTAAAGGAAGACCAAGTGAATCCCAAAGGTGTGAAGCAGTAAGGACAAGTTTGATATTTTTTACAGGTGGCACAAGTGTATCAGAGAAAACAACATTTCCACCATTTTTGCCAGCATACGTCATGTAACCTGTCATTGGTACACCTGAAGGACCATGATCCACTTTTACAGGAATTTGTTTACCTACATGAAGTCTGTCTTTATCTGTAACACCTTTAGGCATAGTACCTTCAAGATCTTTGTAGATAAAGAGGTGTGTCCATACATAGTTAGCTACGTTATCCCCAGCTGAATCCATGTGACCATCACCATCAACATCTTTAGCAACAGTCCAGTATTTCATCTTGTTACCTTCTGAGAACGAGTTGTCCTTAGTGTAAGCAAATACCTTTACATTATCATCAGGTGTCATAAGTTTAGGGAATTTTGTTCCTTTACCTACTTTTACAACTTGTGACTGGATAGAGTTGTATGGTGGAATCACACAACAGTAACTCATATCAAAACCAACACAGTGCATACCTAGTTCGTAGTTTACGAACATGCTGTAGTCTGCTTTTGGTTGATACGCATCAACCCCATTTACTTTTACTTTTTCTAGTTTATCCATGCCAAACGGTGGTGTTTTGTCATAGCCAGAAGCTGCAAAAGTAACAGTAGCCAACATTGAAGCAGCAACTGTACTTTTTACAATTTTTGAAATCATTTTTAGTCTCCTTTTAAATTCGATTACGTTTTATTTTGTCATGATAGTGATTAAGGTTTCTTTAAAAAAACATAAAATTATAAATATTTTCGTAAATGTAACATTAAAAAAAATTATTATTATTTGTAAGAATATTTGTTATAACTTGAAGCATTTTTAACCCTAGTAAATAGAGTGATTTAGTAGGGATTAAAAAGGGTTAAAAATGAGAGATTTTGTGTGAAAAAAAGATGTCTAAAAGGGTGTTTTTTGAAAGAAACGATGCTTAACGCAATCGTTCTTTTTCAGGTGTTTTTTCTGGAAGTAAACCATATTTTGCAAGGTCAATGAGTGTCTCTTTTCTTTTGTCTTTAAGAAGTTTGACCATAACAGGGTTTCTGTCCATTTTAAACTCTTGCGTAAAGGTGACTTTACCATCATGGTCAAAGTATTTTTTGACACCCACTTTATAGTTGTGTTTGTAAAATACTTCAGATGATTTGAATCCCTCATAATCCCATTCTGTCATCACACCTTCACGTCTACCCATATTATAGTTTACTTGAGAACCAAGTTGACCATTGTCATAGTATATTTTTTGAATATTATGTTTTTGACCATTCACATACTCTACAACAAGTTTTTCTTTGCCATTATCATAATAACTTAACTTTCGCACCTAAATCCAAGCATTTTCTGAGTAACATCCTGCAATACAGCGATGATACTCACTAAGTCTTCATTCCTATTTACAATATCTTCAATTTTAGCTATCTCATCAAGTATAATAATGAATGTCTGCA
>VCAW01000022.1 GCA_013607775.1 Campylobacterota bacterium
ATGGAAAAGTTAGTCTCTGAGATTAGAAAAGGTACTTTAAGGTTTGAAGATTGATTTATGCAAAAAGTCCATAATTTTACGAAGAGCCAAAAAATAAAGTCTATAAAAGAACTATCACTATGTTATACTTTTAAGATATATTTTATTTAAAAGGTTAGTGATGATTCTTGTTACGGGAGGGGCTGGGTATATTGGCTCTCATACGGTTATATTACTCATAGAGGCAGGGTATGATATTGTCATTTTTGATAACTTTTCCAATGCCTCTTTAACGGCACACCAACGTGTTGAGCAGATAGTAGGAGAAACCATTCCTCTCGTTAAAGGAGATATCCGAAACAAAGAGGATTTGGAGAAACTTTTTACTGACTATGACATCAATAGTGTGATACATTTTGCTGGATTAAAGGCAGTGGGAGAATCTGTAGAACAACCCCTAAAATACTATGACAACAATGTCGTAGGTACACTTACTTTATGTGAGGTAATGCAAGCACACGGATGCAAATCTATCATTTTCTCATCTTCTGCTACAGTCTATGGTGACCCCGAAACCACCCCTATCACAGAAGACTTTCCTCTATCTGCGACCAATCCCTACGGAAGATCAAAACTGATGATTGAAGAGATTCTACGTGATCTTTATGTCTCTGACCCTACTTGGCAGGTTATCTTATTACGCTATTTTAATCCTGTAGGCGCACATATCTCAGGAGATATAGGAGAAGACCCTTCAGGTATCCCAAATAACCTTATGCCATTCATTGCACAGACTGCTGTGGGCAAGAGAGAGAGTCTCAGCGTTTTTGGTGATGACTATGATACTATAGATGGTACTGGAGTCAGAGACTACATCCATGTGATGGACTTGGCAGAAGGTCACGTCAAAGCCTTAAACATACTTCACACGATAGGCAAGGTCATGACTATCAATCTAGGTACAGGGAAAGGTTACTCTGTACTTGAGATGATTAAAGCATTTGAGGATGCTTCAGGGAAGAAAGTTCCCTACCATATTGCGCCTAGACGTGCTGGAGATATCGCTACATGTTATGCCGATGCACAGTATGCCAAGAATGTCTTAGGATGGTCAGCCACAAGAGGTATAGAAGTAATGTGTATAGATACATGGAGATGGCAATCTCAAAACCCAAATGGATACAAAGAAAACTAAAATCATCCCCTAAAGGAAACCTATGGATTATATAGAATTAGCAATGAAACGTGCAAAAGAGACTAACTGTTCAACAGACACAAATTTCTTTCAAGCATTAAAAGAAGTACTGGTTTCCATTCGTCCCCTTATGGAGAATCACCCTGAGTATAAAACACAAAATATTATAGAGCGTATTATCTCTCCAAACAGAGCCATCTACTTTAAAATAGAGTGGCTGGATGACAGCAACAATATTCATGTAAACAGTGGGTACAGAATACAGTTCAACAATGCACTGGATCCATACAAAGGAGGTGTACGTTTTCACCCTTCTGTAAACCCTGATATTCTTAAGTTTCTTGCTTTTGAGCAGATTTTCAAAAATGCCATTACCGGACTTCATATTGGTGGCGCCAAAGGAGGTGCTGACTTTGACCCAAAAGGTAAAAGTGATAAAGAGATAATGAAATTTTGTCAGGCATTTATGACGGCATTTTACAACAGTCTTGGTTCAGACATTGATGTACTTGGAGGAGATATTAGAGTAGGTGCAAGAGAGGTTGGTTACCTTTTTGGACAGTACAAACAACTGACTAACTCCTATAACAGCATTATTACCTCCAAACCACTTGCCCTAGGAGGAAGTTTAGGGCGTACGGAAGCAACAGGATATGGGCTCATCTACTTTACCCAAACCTTGCTTGAAGATATGGGAGAAACCTTAAAAGGAAAAATCTGTACCATCAGTGGAAGTGGAAACGTTGCCATCCATGCTATAGAAAAACTCTATGACTTAGGTGCCGTTCCTGTCACCTGCTCAGACTCTAGAGGAGCCATACATGACAGCAATGGTATTGACCTTGCGCTACTTAAAAAAATAAAGTTAGAGAGACGTGCCTCCTTAGAGTACTACGCACATGAACGTAAAAGTGCTACCTATGTAAAAAAAGAGAACTATGTAGGGGGGAGTAGTCACGTATGGGATATTCCTTGTTTTGCAGCTTTCCCATGTGCTACACAAAATGAGTTAGGATTAACTTGTGCAAAAAAACTTATTCACAATGATGTAAAAATCATCGCAGAGGGGGCAAATATGCCAACTACGCCTGAAGCCATAGAAGTTTTTCAATCCCATAGTATTATTTTTGCACCTGCAAAAGCTGCCAATGCTGGTGGCGTAGCTGTATCTGTTTTAGAAATGGGACAAAACAACTCACTCAAATATCTCTCTTTTGAACAAGTAGACAGAAGACTCAAAGGCATAATGTCAAATATTTACAGTAATATTAAAATGACATGTGATACTTATGACCTGGAGATGGATCTAATTGCTGGAGCAAATATATTAGGTTTCAAACGCGTAGCAGATGCGATGATTATGCAGGGGGTTTAAACCAACCCCTCTTTTTGTTTACGTTTCCACTCTTTTTCAAACTTTTTACGTTTAATGTAAGAGAGTTTTTCTATAAACACTTTTCCATCAAGATGGTCCATCTCATGCTGCATAGCTACAGCTAAAAAGTCATCATCTTCAATGGTCTTCTTTTCACCATGTCTGTCAAAGTATTCTACTTTGACATGTTTCGCGCGTTCTACATCTTCATAAACACCAGGAATGGATAGGCAACCTTCCTGAAACTTCTCCGTGCCATCTTGTTCGATGATGACAGGGTTTATCATCTCTAAAGTATTTTCTTTAGGTTGGTCATGCTCCCCATCTTCGTCTTCTAGTGGAATGTTGATGATAAGCGCACGGGTATCAACCCCTACTTGAATGGCAGCTAACCCTACACCGTTACGTACTCGCATAGTGTCATACATATCATCAAGCAAATCATGCAATGCGCCATCAAAAGATGTCACCTCTTTTGAGATAAGCTTGAGTCTTTTATCTGGGTAAACAACTATTTCACGAACCATACTTGACCTTTACGCAAAGCTCTTTGTAAGTACTTTGTCAATGAGTCCGTACTCGACAGCTTCTTTTGAAGACATAAAGTTATCACGCTCTGTATCTTTCTCTAGCTGTTTGGCTTTCTTACCACAGTTCTTTGCCATAATTTCATTGAGTGAATCTTTCAGTCTCTGAATCTCTTCTGCTTGTATCTGAATGTCTGTAGACTGCCCTTGTGCACCACCAGAAGGCTGGTGAATCATGATACGTGCATTGGGTAAGGCATAACGCTTCCCTGGTGTACCAGATGAGAGTAAAAATGCACCCATTGAAGCAGCCTGCCCCATACAGATAGTCACAATATCTGGCTTGATGTAATTCATCGTATCATACATAGAGAGTCCAGAAGTAATCACACCTCCTGGAGAGTTAATGTAGAAGTAGATATCTTTATCTGGGTCTTGCGCTTCAAGAAAAAGAAGTTGCGCCACGATGGTAGATGCTACCTGGTCATTCACTTCACCACTTAACATGATAATACGATCTTTTAAAAGACGTGAATAGATATCGTAAGATCTCTCACCTCTACCTGTTTGCTGCTCTACAACGTATGGAATATAACTCATAATGTGCCTTTGTTAATATATAGTTAAATAGATAATTATCTGCTCAAATATACATTAAAATAGTTAACAGTCAGCCTACGCCGACTGTTAAAATCTTAGTTTTCTAAACCTAACATTTTACCAAAGAGTTTATCTTCAATCATTCCCATTTTTACAGCAGGGAGAAGGTTATTTTCTTGGTAATATTTGATTACTTGTTGTGGATCTTGTCCAGACATCATTGCCTCGTAGTAAATCGCTTGAGATACTTCTTGGTCATCTACAGTAATTTCTTCTTTTTTAGCCAATGCATCTACGATAAATGTTGCTTTTACTGAATCTATAGCATCTGCTCTTACTGAGTCACGAAGTTCATTGATTTTCTCTTCGTTATCTTTGTATGTAGCAAGTTCTTCTTCTGTCATCTCTTGTGCTTTTGCATTGATTTTTGCATCTACTTCCTGATCAACAATGTTGTTTGGAAGTGCAATATCAAATTTATTTACAAGGGCTTCAACCATTTTTGGTTTTAAATCTTCGTTGTATACTTTTGAAAGTGCTGCTGTTTCTATTTGTACAGTTACTTTTTCTTTAAGTTCAGCAAGTGTTGCTTTTTCATCATTAAGAAGTTTTTGTGCCAATTCATCATTGATTTCAGCCTCTGCCTGCTCTTGAATCTCATGAAGTGTTACTTTAAATGTTGCTTCTTTTCCTGCAAGTTCTGCTGATTGGTACTCTTCTGGGAAAGTCACAACAACATCTTTTTGCTCATCATATTTCATACCGATGATTTGCTCTTCAAATCCGGGAATGAATTGACCTGAACCAATTTTAAGATTGAAATTTTCAGCTTTACCACCATCAAAAGCTACGCCATCAACAAAACCTTCAAAGTCGATAAGTGTCATGTCACCATCTTTTACCATACGTTTACGTTTGATTTTTGTAAATGGCGCTTGTTCTTTAGCCATCTCTTCAAGTTTAGCTTCTACTTCTTTCTCATCTGCTTTTGGTTTTTCAAATGTAGGTACTACATCCATGTAACCCTCAAGATCAAACTCTGGTCTAGTAGAAACTTCTACTTCTACTTCAATACCTGCATCTGTTTTCTCATATTTTTTAAATGATGGTTGTCCAATCATATCTGCAGCATTTATGCCTGCTTCAGCGATTCCTGCATCGATAAGCTCTCTAAGTGCTTCACCTTCAGCGTCTTGTGCAAGTTTATCACCATGCATTTGTTTTACAACAGCAACAGGTACTTTACCGGCTCTAAAACCATCTACCTTTACTTCTTTGGCTGCTTGCTTTGCCAGCTTCTCTACATTTGCATCAATTGCTGCTGCATCAAGTGTACCACTTACGATGATATTTGCATCATCTACTTTGTTTACTGTAACTTTCACTACAATCCTTTGTGTTTATAATTCCGTGATTTTATCTAAAATATGTTGAAATACCAATAATAGTATAGAAGAGGGTAAAAAAGAGTGGCTAGTTTGGAGGTAAAAAGAGGTATTAAGACATAGCAAAAAATGCTATGTCTGACTAAGTATAGAACTTAGTTTGTTGATTTTTGAAGAAGTTTGAAACCCATCTCTTCAAAAGTTTCTACAACCTCTGCATCAATTTTTCTCATATAATCGATACGTTTTTGGTCTTTAAAGTTAAGTGCATTAATCCAGTTATCCACACTTGCATATCCTACGTGAAGCTCATTTGTTCCTTTTGGAATATAAAAGTAAACTGAACATGGTGCAAACATACCTGCTTCAGGGATACCACGGTTGAAGATAGAGTTAGAGAATTCAAAGTGACAAAGAAGTGAAACCCAGTATGCATCATATTTGTCAAATGCCATATCTCTGTCTTCATACTCAAATTTAAAGTCAATAAATCCAGCAATAATAAAGTTATGTTTAGAGAAACGTCCATCATGATCTGCTACGAAATCTTCTACAAACTCTTCTAAATCATCTGGTGTATCAAACTTTTTCACAAGTTTAGTAAGACCATTAGCTGGAAGTGGCTGTGTATGCTCAAATTTCTTTGTCATTGTTGGCTTCATCTCTTTATTCACAAATGCATCCCAACCAGCAATCATATCTGTAAACTCTTTACGTGTATCTGCATTTTTTTCACCGATAATGTCAAGCATTGTATTTGGTGCCAAGTGTCCAAACCATGTGTTGTCATCTGTTTTATTGTCAAGTGTTTTGTACACTAAAAAGTTAAATGGTGCGTATGCTCCGAAGTCTGGGTTGGCAAGAAGAAGATTTCTTAACTTATCTATGTTTACCATACCAAAGAAAGAGATCATTTCTACACCTTTTTCCTTGAACTTTTCATAGTAAAACTTCTCAATATGTGTATTGGCAGCTACTGTTGAAAAACCTACTGTACCTATTTTCCCAATGAGAGATTTAATCTCTGCTTCTTTGTTACCTTGAACACCTTGAAGCTCCGCTGCAAGCTGTGCTTTCGCCATATTTGACTGTACATCTGCCTGTGCAATGCCTGCTGTCATAAGACAAGCTAGTAGTATATTTTTTAACTTCATATTTATTCCTTTTATAAATTAGTGCAAATATGATAATGTAAATTGTATTAAGTAGGGGTTAATCAGAGTATTAATTTTAATTATAAAAAAACTTATTTTATTAAAGAAATATAGATTATTTTTAATAGTTTGCTATAATCCGCCTATGAAAAATAAATGGCACAACACCCACCAACAAATACACTCTTGGTACAAAAAGTATGGACGCACTGATTTACCTTGGCGTACCACTGATGAACCCTATCACATCTATCTCTCAGAAGTGATGCTTCAACAGACACAAGTAAAACGGTATTGGAACGTTATTATTTTCCATTTTTAAAAAAATTTCCTACCCTTAAAGCTTTGGGAGACGCTCCTTTAGATGATGTATTAAAAATGTGGGAAGGATTGGGCTATTATAATCGTGCTAAAAATTTGCATAAAACAGCAACGCTTGTAGATACCTTACCTTCAGATATTGATGCCCTTATTACACTTCCGGGTACAGGAAAAAACACTGCACATGCAGTAGCTACCTTTGCCTACAAAAAACCTGTTCCTATCATAGAAGCCAATGTAAAGCGTATCCTTTGCCGTCTTCACAAACTCAAAACGCCTACAGATAAAGCACTTTGGAAATAGCCTATGATTTGGTAGATAAAGAGAATCCTTTTGACTATAACCAAGCCATGATGGACATTGGGGCAACACTTTGTACGCCTAAAAATCCCTCATGTGACACTTGCCCTCTTCGTGACATTTGCCAAGGACAAGAGAATCCAACACTCTACCCTACAAAGAAAAAACGTGTGGTACCAACACGAGAACAGAACATCATGCTCTGCGTGTATAATGACAAAATTTCTATGACACAAAGAAGTGGTAAGTTTTTACACGGGTTATGGGGATTTGAAGAGATTGATGTCCCTCTATGTGCTGCTGAGTACATTGGTGAAGTTACCCATGCCTATACGCACTTCAAGCTCATATGCAAGGTCTATGTATATGATGCACTTGATAAAGAACAGGAACATTATTTTAGCACACAAGAGATACGTAAACTTGCCATCTCTAAGGTAGATGATAAAATCTTAAATTTATTTTTAGATACAATACACACATATTAACATTTGGAAAATATGATGACAAAAGACGAAGAATTTGAACAAGCAGTCACAAAAGTACTTGAACTCTTAGGAGAAGACCCTAAAAGAGAGGGTCTTCTTAAAACACCTAATCGTGTAGCCAAAGCACTAAAGTTTCTTACAGAAGGCTATGACCAAGACCCGGAAGAGATACTCAACCAAGCACTTTTTACGACAAGCAATGATGAGATGGTACTCGTACGAGATATCGAGTTCTATTCCATGTGTGAACACCATATGCTCCCTATCATCGGGCGTGCCCATGTGGCGTACATCCCAGATGGTAAAGTGGTAGGGCTCTCTAAAATCCCTCGTATTGTCAATGTCTATGCAAGACGTTTACAAATACAAGAGCAAATGACAGAACAGATTGCAGATGCCATTTTAGGGACTATAAAACCTAAAGGGGTAGCTGTAGTTGTACATGCACGTCACATGTGTATGGAGATGAGAGGGGTACAAAAAATAAACTCTACAACTGTAAGTTCTGCACTTCGTGGACTCTTTAAAAAAGATGAACGTACACGTAATGAGTTTTATAACCTTATCAACACACCTACACCCTCTAATTTTTAATCTATATCAACAGATAAGAGAGAATTTTTTCTCTCTTTAAAAATTTACTTTAACAACCATGCCAATGCTTTATCTCTATCTTTAAAAAATTTGCTTTTACCTTTCATAAGATGACTCATCATCGCTACAGAGTCTTCTTCCCATTTTTTATTACCCACAATTGCCATTTTATCAAAAGCATTACGATGCTTGACGCCAAATTTCATATCATCCCACGCTGCTAAAAGTTTCCAGCCTTTAAAACCTCTCATATCTACTAACAAATCTACCTCTAACCCTTTTGCATTTTTCAATGCCTTGTCTATCATAGGCACAAACAGTTGATAGTCTTCATGTTTTAACTTACCCAACATTGTAACTTCAATAAAAATATTTTTTTTACTACGTTTAATTGCTATACCAATACCATGTTCTTTTATTTTAGTTGCCATATTCCATCCTTTATTTATACATACCTCTTCATTATATACCTTTTTGATATTTTAATCCATTGACCTATATCAAGCGGATTTAACCTAATTAAGAGTAATATACTCTCCTTTAAAACGCATTTTTTATGTTATATTAAGAATAACAGCGTATTATGCAGAAAATCAATTAGGACTATTTTAGTCTTATTTAAAATGAAACTCGTTTTCAGAAGGAACAAAATGAACGTTTATTTAGACAATAACGCAACAACTATCGTTGACCCACAAGTGTTTGCAGCGATGGAGCCTTACTTTGTACAAAAGTACGGTAATCCTAATTCCCTACACTCATTTGCATCAGATACACACCCTGGTATTAAAACAGGTATGGAAAAAATCTATGCAGGAATCAATGCAAACCATAAAGACTCTGTGATTATTACATCATGTGCAACAGAGAGTAATAACTGGGTACTAAAATCTATCTACTTTGAGTACATCCTCACTGGTAAGAAGAATCATATTATGGTTTCTGAGGTAGAACATCCTTCTGTCATTGCTACTGCTAAATGGATAGAGAGTATGGGTTGTAAAGTCAATTATTTACCTATCAACGATGAAGGTATTGTAGATGTGCAGGCGGTAAGAGACAACATTACAGACAAAACTGCCTTGGTTTCTGTAATGTGGGCAAACAACGAAACAGGTGCCATCTTCCCGGTAGAAGAGATAGGTGATATCTGTGAAGAGCATGGTGTACTTTTTCACACTGATGCAGTACAAGCCATAGGTAAACTTCCTGTGAATGTACAAGGGTTTAATATTGATTACCTTACTTTTTCAGCACACAAGTTCCATGGCCCTAAGGGTGTAGGCGCGTTGTATGTGAAAAAAGGCAAAGAGCTTATGCCTCTACTTCACGGTGGTTCACAAATGGGTGGATACCGCTCAGGTACACTTAACGTAGCTGGCATAGTAGGTATGGGTAAAGCCATCGAAGCAGCCGTAGATGCCCTAGATTTTGAGATGACAGACATCAGAGAAATGAGAGATGACTTCGAAGATGAACTTCTTAAAATAGAAGATACATTTGTAGTCACTCCTAGAAACAAAAGAACACCAAACACCATCCTTATCTCATTTAGAGGTATCGAAGGTGAGTCAATGTTATGGGACTTAAACCGTGCAGGTATCGGTGCAAGTACAGGTTCTGCCTGTGCCTCTGAAGATTTAGAAGCTAACTCAGTGATGGAAGCCATAGGCGCTGCCGAAGACTTAGCACATACTGCTATACGTTTTTCACTTAGCCGTTACACAACGGAAGAAGAGTTAGAATACACACTTAAAGTGGTAAAAGCAGCTGTGATTAGACTTAGAGGAATCTCTAGTTCTTATGCCTATGCACCAGAAGGTCATGAATCAGGCTTAGATGCACATCATCATTGATAGAACGGTAAATGGGCAAAGCCCATCTTACCTACGCTAACGCTGAGTTTTCTTCAGCAGAAGGCTCATCTCACTTGTGAGATTATATAAAAAGAAAATAGTTATAAGGAAATAAAATGGGAATAGATAGTTTAATTGGCGGTACCATCTGGGATGAGTACAGTAACAAGGTTACAGACCTTATGAATAACCCACAAAACATGGGTGAGATTACAGAAGAACAAGCTGAAGAGATGGGTGCTAGACTCATCGTTGCTGATTTTGGAGCAGAAAGTTGTGGAGATGCCGTACGTCTTTACTGGGCAGTTGATCCAAAAACCGATAAAATTCTTTTGTCTAAATTTAAAAGTTTTGGTTGTGGTACAGCGATTGCTTCTTCAGACACTATGGCTGAACTTTGTAAAGACAAAACTGTAGATGAAGCTGTAAAAATCACAAACATCGATGTAGAACTTGCGATGCGTGATGATGCAGATACCCCTGCAGTACCACCACAAAAGATGCACTGTTCTGTTATGGCGTATGATGTCATCAAAAAAGCTGCTGCACAGTATAAAGGTGTAGATATGGAGAGCTTTGAAGAAGAGGTCATCGTGTGTGAATGTGCACGTGTAACACTCTCTACACTTCAAGAAGTCATCCGTCTTAATGACCTTACCACTGTTGAACAGATAACAGACTATACCAAAGCCGGTGCATTTTGTAAATCATGTATCAAACCTGGTGGACATGAAGAGAAAGACGTCTACCTTGTAGACCTTCTTGAAGAGTATGAAAAAGAGAAACTAGCAGGCAAAGCATCATTGGGCAATGACGCTGCACCTGCAGGTGACTTTGCTGGTATGACTATAGTCCAACGTATTAAAGCTGTTGATAAAGTAGTGGATGAAAACATTCGTCAAATGCTCATCATGGATGGTGGAGATATGGAAATCTTGGACATCAAAGAAAACGGTGAAAACTTTGACATCTACATCCGTTACCTAGGTGCATGTTCTGGCTGTGCAAGTTCTGCTACAGGTACACTCTTTGCGATTGAAAACATCTTAAAAGAGAAACTTAGCGATAAAATTAGAGTCTTACCTATCTAAGTTATTCACATTCGCATTTTCTCTTTCCTTTCCTTCATTCAAGCCTTTTGGCTTGGATTATATTTTAATGACTCAATCTCTTCCTTAGACTTTTAAACATTTTTATAATACTACGTAAAAATACTATTAATATATATCACCAATGTAAAAATTATAGGATGTAACCACCATAAATTACTTTGATTTAATGCTTGTAAATGAAGAGAAGGATGATCTATCCATGCACTGTAATGCATAGAGAGAGAAAGAAAGAAAAAGAGAAGAAAAAAGATTTTAAATTCTCTTTTTACTATGTACATTACATAAGTCCTCTCATCATCAAATACCAATACATTGGTTTAAGCATATATAAATCAAATGCCCACCACATCCAACGTGGTCTACTTGGGTCTAGCACAGGGAAAGAAGGAGCAAGACCATCATAATTAAACTCTGCTAACATTATCTTCCCATATTCTGTTTTAAGTGGACAAACAGTATAACCATCAAACTTTGCTTTTGGTTCTTTACCTTCTAAAACAGAAACAAGATTTTCAACAAGTATTGGGCCATGGTGTCTTGCAGAACCACCTGTTTTACCTTTAGGAATACCCAAAATATCTCCTATACCAAAAACATTTTTATATTTTATATGCTGCAATGTATTTAGGTCACACGCCAACCAACCTTTTGCATTACCCTTTTGCCAACCTAATAAAGATTCTGCTACAGATTTTACTGGTCTCATAGGTGGTACTACATGAATAAAATCATATTTCATCTCAACCATTTCTGTATGATCAATCATATCATACTCTTCCAAATCAGCATCATATTCACCTTTGGTTTGATAGGTATGTTCAAAGGTAGCTATTTTATTTTCTGGATCGATTTTACGAAGTACATGATTCCATTTATCTTCAATATTTCCATACATTGGAGTCACTTCATCTACAAGTGTTTTGTTGTATTCTGGTATACCAAAAAGTGTTGTACCTTTTTTACAAAAAGAAAAAGAAGCATTTTTACTTACATCAGCACCACCATCTGGTCCATTACCTCTTAAATAATCATCACTTAAATAAAGTATTTTTGTGGTGCTCCACCACATTTTATGGGTGTATCTGGTTGTGTACATATTACCTCTATAGGTTTTTCAGGAGAAGCTGCTTCAGATGCTTTTCTTACTTCTTTAAACCACTCATATGTGACTACCCCTCCTTTGGCTGTACCAGCAATAGGGTCATTAAGATATACAGAGGATATACCATGTTTACCCACCAAATCTGCATGCATTCCTTCTATACACCTTCATAATGGTACTCTAACCCTGTAGCAACCACTAAAAAATCATAAGATATATCCCCATTTTTTTGCGTTGTCACTTTATTATTATCTGGATCAAATGAAGTAACTTCATCTTTTACCCATGTAACATCATCTGAAATAAAATCACTGTTACTCTTTTGTATATCACTCTCAGTTAAAAGCCCCACAGCCATAAATACTTGTCCTGGCTGATAAAGATGTATTTCATTAGGTGCAATAATAATAATTTCACCATTAGGCACAGCACTTTTTAATCTTGCCATAGCCATAATACCACCTGCACCACCACCTACTATGACAATTTTTGCTTTTTTATCTGTGCTTACAGATGCTTCTATAGAAATTGGCGCACCCATCATCATAGCAGCACCACCGGTAAGCCCCATAATTTTTAGAGCATCTCTTCTGCTTAAATTTTCTTCTTTATGTAAGATATCATAAGCTATTTTACTAGCTTCTATTTTTTTATTCACTTGTAATCCTTCAATACTTTTATATTGAATTTTATAACATATGACTAAAAAAAACATCTTAAAACTTATAATTTTAATAAGTTATCATTATCTTATTTACTATAAGTTGTAGTGTGATATTCCCTCTAAAGTGATTTTCATTCACCGTATAAACCACATCAACTTTACTTCCTACTTCATAGACTTCACGTGTCTTAAACTGCACTCCAACCATGACTATACCCTCTTGAGAAAAAGAAAAACGTAGGTGTTCTCCTTCTTTTCCCATGGTATCTGCCTGTAAAATTTCTACATTTTTACTTATGAACTTTGGAGTAGGATTTCCTTGACCATAAGGTTGATACTTTTGTACCAGTTTTGTGAGTTCAAAAGAGATATCTTTAAAGTGGAGTTTTCCTACGATGTCTGGGTCTACTTCTTCTTTAATGTAGTTACCCTCAGCATAATTGATTTGCAATTGTTTTTTAAAGGCTTCTAAGCTCTCAGAATACAAAGATAGGCCTATGGCTGCCTGATGTCCTCCAAACTTCTCTAGGTGGCTTCTACAGCTGTTTGTAATAGCAAATAGATCACACTCTCCAAAGCTTCTTCCACTTCCTTTGAGTAAACCCTCGCCGTTATTACTTAAAACAATACAAGGTTTTTCATGATGTCGCGCAACTCTAGCTGCTACAATGCCTACCACACCCTCATGCCACTCCTTGCCCGCTACTACGATAACTTCATCTTCAAAATTCACTTGAGCAAGTACCTTGGTGGTTATCTCCTGTTCTGTGGCTTTACGTGCATTGTTAAAATCTACCAATCGACCTAATCTTACTCTGGCATCATAAATGTTGGTAGAGGCTAAAAACTCTACAGCATATTTGGCATCATCCATACGCCCAGCACTATTGAGTAAAGGTGCAAGAAAGAAACCTATATCTTCTGCATTCAGTGCCTCTTTCTGGCTATGTTCTAAAAAAGCTTTTATGGCAGGCCGTCTACTTTTATTAAGTGCTTCTATACCTGCATTCACCATAGCTCTGTTGATATGTTGCAAAGGCATCATATCGGCAATGATAGCAATAGCAGTGAGTTCCATATAAGGCATCATATTAATTTTTATTTTCATTGCATTTTTAAGAGAGGCAATGAGATACCAGGCTATTTGGGCACCACAAACATCAGAGTAAGGGAAATTACACTCTTCTTGCTTTTGGTCGATGATAGCATAACACTCAGGTACTTCAGGAGCAAGCAGATGGTGGTCAGTAATAATAAGTTCTATACCTTGCTCTTTACAAAGTTTGGCAGCATAGACTGCTGAGATACCATTATCAACTGTAATAGCTAAATCTGTTCCAATTATGCGTGGTATAATATTAGCTGAAAGTCCATAGCCATCTTTAAAACGGTTAGGAATTATCCACTCTATGGGATAGTCTATCTCTTCAAAAAAGAGTTTCATGAGTGTAGTTGAAGTGACCCCATCAACATCATAATCACCAATAATGGTTATTTTTTCTTTGTTATGTATGGCTTGTACTATACGCTCTGTGGCTTTGTCCATATCTTTAAAAGTAGAAGGATTTGGGAGGCCTTTTAAAGAGAGAAATCCCTCTTTAAAACGATTTTGTAAAAGTGTTTCTAACGCCTGAAGCGTTAATGATGGATACATTATGCTTCTGTATTTTTATGTTTTTGCGCAGCATCTACAAATGCCAAGATAGACGGGTTTGCATTTTGTAGTCTTGAAGTAAATTCTGGGTGAAACTGAACCCCTAAAAACCATGGGTGATCTTTCACTTCTACAGCCTCTATAAGTCCATGAGACTCACCAGTAATATCCATACCGTTTGCTTCTAAAGCCTCTCTATATTTAGGATTGGCTTCATAACGGTGTCTATGGCGTTCAAAAATGATTGGAGCATCATAGGCAGCACGTAAATTAGAACCCTCTTTGGTTTCACACTCATACTCACCAAGTCTCAGTGTTCCACCCATAGCAGTTGTTGCTGTACGAATTTGCTTTGCACCTGCAGCATCTATAAATTCATCGATAAGATAAATAATAGGTGCCGATGTATTTTCATTAAATTCTACAGAGTTTGCATCTTCTAATTTAAGCATATTTCTGGCAAATTCTACCATAGAGAGTTGCATACCAAGACAGATACCAAGGAACGGTACTTTATTAACTCTGGCATATTCTATAGCAAGTATTTTACCTTCTATACCACGTTCACCAAAACCACCCGCCACAAGAACACCATCACAGTCATTAAGATATTTTTCTGCACCATCATCTTCTATTTTTTCTGAGTCTACCCATTTAATGTTTACCCTTGTATCAAGATGTGCTCCACAGTGAATAAGTGCTTCAGTAAGTGATTTATAGGATTCTTTTAAATCTAGATATTTACCTACAAAGGCAATCTTCATTTCATCATTTGGCATAATAATTCGATTAACCAAAATACCCCACTCATCCATTTTTGGTTCACAATTATCAAGTTCTAATTGTTTACAAATAGGCGTAAGAATATCTTGTGCTAAAAAGTTCAATGGTACTTTATAGATAGTTGATGCATCTTCTGCTACGATAACAGAATCTTCTTCAACATCACAAGAGTAGGCTATTTTACGTTTAATATCAGCTGTTACAGGTACTTCAGCACGAAGTACTAACATATGAGGTGCAATACCTATACGTCTTAACTCTTGTACTGAGTGTTGTGTAGGTTTAGTTTTAAGTTCACCTGCTGCTTTAATATATGGTAAAAGAGTTACATGAATGTTCATCACACGAGAGCGACCTAATTCATGTTTAATTTGTCTAATGGTTTCAAGAAAAGGAAGACCTTCAATATCTCCAGTAGTTCCTCCTAGCTCAACGATAAGAATATCTTTACCCTCACCAGCACTAAAAATACGTTCTTTAATTTCATTTACAATATGAGGTACAACTTGAATAGTTTTTCCAAGGTATTTACCTTTACGTTCATTTTCAATGACTGTTTTATAAACAAGTCCTGTAGTAAAGTTATTATTTTGTGTCAAAGATGTATCTAAAAATCTTTCATAATGTCCTAAATCAAGGTCTGTTTCTGCACCATCTTTAGTCACAAACACTTCTCCATGTTCAAGTGGAGACATCGTACCAGGGTCGACGTTAATGTATGGATCTAATTTAAGAACACCTACGCGTTGTCCTGTATGTTTTAATAATGTACCTATACTTGCAGCCGTGATACCTTTTCCTAAAGAAGAAAGTACACCACCTGTAACAAAAATATATTTTGTTGAAATTTCACTCATATAACGTTATTCCTTTTATGCAACAATTGGCATGATGATTGTAATAAAATTATCGTCTTTAACGATAAATGGTAGAGATGGTTCGTTGAATTCAATAGTAAATTCATTTTTATTAACTTGTGAGATAAAGTCTAAAATGTATTTAGAATTAAAAGAGAGTTCAAATTTATCAGATAAACCTGTATTGATTTCTAATTCTGTTTTGGCTTCAACATTGTCTGCACTTAATGATTCAAAAATAATAGTATCTGAAAGTAAAATCATCTTAATTTCTTGAGAAATGGTTGTAATCATTTTAATAGCATCTATCATCTCTTTTTTAGGCAAAGTGATTTGATGTTTACAAGTTGCAGGAATAATACGTTGATAATCAGGGAATTTTCCATTTATTAAACGTGTATAGAAAAAATAATTTTCATTTGCAATGATAAGATTGGTTTCATCAAAATAAATATTAATTTGATCTAAAAATAGTTTTTGTATTTCTAAAATAGCTTTTTTAGGAACTATAAGCGAAAGTGCTTCACTGTTATTTCCTGGAATAGATGCAATAGCAAGTCTTCTTGTATCTGTTCCTACTAAATCTGTAGAGTTTTCTTTTATATTAATAAGTGCACCATTGAGTTCAAATTTTGGATTGTTTGTATCAATAGCTGGAGATATTTTTTTAAGGTTTTGAATAAGGCTTAAAGAGTCAAGTGATATTTGAGGCTTATCTTCTATTGTTGGAAAAGTAGGATACATATTTGGATCAAAAGTAGGCAGTTTAAATTTAGAGTGTTTTTGTTTTATAATAAGTGTATCATCTAATATTTCTAAAACAATTTCATCATCTTTTAAAATACGAATAATGTCAAGAAGCTTTTTACCATTGGCAGTAAAAGAACCTTCTGCTTCAATCATAATATTATCAGTTACAATTTGCAGTCCAATCTCTGAATCTGTTGCCTTAATAATACATTTGCCGTTTTGGGTGTTAAAGAGTATATGTGAAGTAATTTGACTTGCATCTTTTTTTTCTAAAAAAGGTTGTACATTAATGAGTATAGATTCTATTATTTGTTTCTGTGCTCGTATCTTCATAGACTTTCCTTATTTTTAATAATATTAGTACGTAGTAGTAGTCTGACATGAAATTGTGAAAAACTACTCTGTTGCCTTTGTAACTGTTGTTTGTGAGAGTGACTAAAAAAAATTAGCATTCACAGTTATTCACTTTTAAAATTATATCTTTTTTTCATTCAAGTTTCTATACGTCATTTTGTGTATCAGTATGAACTTTATTGGAAAGTTCCTCAAGGAGCACTTTAAAGTTTTCATCATTGTCAATAATTTCATTGATTTTCTTCATTGCGTGTGAAATTGCAGTGTGGTCTTTCATACCAAAATAGACAGCAATTTGAGGCATGGAATTTGGCGTAAGATTTCTTGCTAAATAGATGGCTATTCTTCTGGCACTTACCACATTTTTAGTACGTTTTTTAGATTTGATATCTGAAGGTTTAATATTAAGCTCTTTAGAGATGATTTTGACAATATCATCAATGGTTACATTGTCTCTTTTCTCTTTGAGTTGGTCTTTAATGGCATTTTGTGCAAAATCAAGTGTAATTTCTTGATTAAGCATATTTGAAAGTGCATTTAGTTTTATAATAGTACCTTCAATTTCACGGATATTATCACCCATATGTGTAGCGATATAATTTACAATTTCATTGTTAAGGGTAATACCATCAAGTTCACATTTCTTTTGAATAATAGCAATTTTTGTTTCAAGTCCAGGAGGTTGGATATCTGCCATCAAACCCCATTCAAAACGGGTTTTAAGTCTATCAACCAATCCGGCTATTTTGTTAGGTGCACGGTCTGCTGTGATAACAATTTGTTTGTTATTATTATGAAGTTCATTAAAGGTATGAAAAAATTCTTCTTGTGTTTGTTCTTTACGCGATAGAAACTGTATATCATCTATGAGGAGTAAATCACACTCTCTAAACTTGTCTCTAAATCTATCCATAGTTTGAGAACGAAGATGTGAAGTGAAGATATTCATAAACTGTTCAAGCGTGGTATAAATAACGGTTTTACCTAAATCAATATGATAGTTACCAATAGCTTGTAGTAAGTGGGTCTTACCCAAACCTACTCCACCATAGATAAAGAGTGGATTGTACTGTTTTCCTGGTTTTTCTGCTACAGATTTGGCAGTGGTGTAGGCAAATTGATTCGAGTCTCCTACAATGAAACTGTCAAATGTCAATGAGGGGTTAAGATAGGTACTTTTAGCATGGCTTTTTTCACTGCTTTTCTTTACTAAAGGTTTCGTTGTATTTTTACTTAATGTACCTACGTTTATTTTCACTTCTGGTTTCACTTCACCCAATACTTCAAAGAGATGCATGATTTTTTCTGTATATTTACTTTTAATCCACTTTGTAACAATCATATTGGGTGCATTAAAGTAAACCATATTTGAACGTGAATTTTTTGCATCATAGACAAGTTTTTTTATATAGCGTTCATATTCTGTTTCACTTATTTCTTTTTTTAGTTCAAAAAGTACTTTTTGTCCTATATTCATTTCTCTTTATCCTCTTTTTTCACATCAATATAAAGTTTAAAACCTTAATGTGAATAACTTTTCGAATTTTATCTAAATTTAGCTAAGATAGCGTTAGAAACGATAGTTGAATAGTTTTATTCACTATGTGAACAAAGGTGTGAATGAATATTTTAGGAATAGACCCCGGAAGCCGTAATTTAGGGTACTGTATCATACATTGGGATGGAAAAAAGTTTTCACTTGTTGAAGCGGGTTTACTTAAAATGAAAGAAAAAGAGCTCCAAGCCCAAATTATTGAGATGGTAGAGGGTATTGATCTTATTTTAAAGAATAATCATGTAAATGAAGTGGCCATTGAAGATATCTTTTTTGCATTTAACCCAAAGTCGGTGATTAAATTAGCACAGTTTAGAGGGGCTCTGTGTTTAAAAGTACTTCAGGAGATAGGTTATTTTCATGAGTATACAGCGCTACAGGTAAAAAAAGCAGTGACAGGTAATGGAAAGGCAACCAAAGAACAAGTAGCCTTTATGGTAAAACGTCTCTATGGTATTAAAAAGGAGATAAAACCTCTAGATATTACCGATGCTATGGCAATAGCACTTACACACCTTCAGAGGGTGAAAATGCGTAAGAAAAAGATTTAATTTGCTACAGGTTTTGTACCTTGTTTTTTTACAGAGATCATACGTTTTTCTGGGATAGTAAATGTATCTTTTCTATTATCTTCTGTAGACTCTTCTATAATCTTATCATACAAATAGATATCATTTTTAAAGTAAGCCAAACCATCTTCTTTGTAGACAGTAAAATAAAGAATATGTACAGGTATAGCTCTTTTAAGTTTTACGGTTTTTGGTTTATTGGTCTCAAGAATTTGGGCAATCTTACTCTCACTATAGTTTCCTCTTGCATGTGTAAGAAGTGTATCCAGTAGTTCAAACGGTTTTTCTACACGCATACATCCTGAAGAGTATATTTTATAACGTCTTGAAAGCAATGACTTGTTGTCTGTGTCATGTAAATAGACAGCATATTTGTTAGGAAACATAAACTTTACACGCCCCAGGGCATTGGTTTCTCCTGGAAATTGTACAAAACGATAAGGTACGCGCTTGTCACTTTTTTCATAAGGGTCCAACATCTCTTGGGTGACTTCTATCTCTTTTTTTCCACGAAATACATGTATATTGTTCTCTTTCAAATACATAGGATTTTCACGAAGTACATGAATCAAATCTCTCTTAATAAGATTGTCAGGAATCGTCCAAGTAGGATTTAGTACGATATATTCAACTTTATCTGAAAAAATAGGTGTAGGTCTGTCAATGCGTCCTACAACTAGACCCATTTTATAGAGCATATTTCCTTGACGGTAATAGCGAAGGTTAAAGTCAGGAATATTCACCTCTATATATTCATCTTCAAAATGATTTGGGTAGAGTTTTGTTTTATCCAAATTGGTGATAATAGCTTGAATGTTATTTTTCACAGGTTGATTGAGATAATAGGTAACTGTTTTATCGATAGTACCTGTAATTTTAAGTAAATAACGTTTTTGATAGGTTATCACAGCATCTTGTAGTGCTTGATCAAATTCATCATCAATAGGAGCATCTTTAGGATAATCTCCAGAGATTTGTAAACGTTTTTTTATCTCTTCTATACGGTTGGCACTGTCCCCAAGTTTGAGTACTTTATTGCTGTAGGGAATCTTCGGAAACTTATTCATCACACGATAATCTTTTAGCAATTCAATGAGCTTTTTATACCGTTTTTCCATAGGAATCAAAGTGTTTAAATAGGCATAAATATTCCCATTTACTATAGCTGAAATAAGTGTTTTCTGATTAGGAAAGGCTTTTGGAGACATTTCCCATTTTGCTTGTATATCATCACTTTGTGCAAGGGCATGCATTTTCTCTTGTACCAATGCCCAGTCTACATCTCCTTGCACGATAAAACGTACCAGTCTCACCATTGAACTTGTTAAAATCAAATCAAGCCTTGCATAAACAGCAGCCTTTTTTGATTGTGATATTTCACCATTGTCCAACATATAAAAAAGACGGGAAATAGAAACTTGGTCAAAAGATTTGTTTTTATAGTTAAAGAGAGGATCATTGAGAGCCTGTATAAGGTCACTGGCTTTTTTCTCGTTGTTTTTTCCTATCCATAATGCTTTGTTTCCCGTTTGTCTATAGATATTTTCTATAATAGCTTTGTTTTCACCTTTGATACGTGATTGTAAACCTTGCATAATATTTTCAGAAATGTTCTCTATGGTTAATGCTTGAGCATGAAGAGTGTTTTGAAACAGTATGATAAAAAGAATGAGTGATATATTACGCAAATTTTTTCCTAATTTTTAAATAATGCGTATTATATCTAATTTTACTATTTACTTTTATTCAGTAAGTCCATTTAAAATATTTTTCATACCCTCTTGGGCTGCCTCTAAAGTTTGTGTATCCTCTTTGTCTTCTATAGACATAGAGCTTAACCAGTTATAGACAGAAGGAAAAGCAACAGTGAGAAGGTTGTTGTCTTTCTTTTTATTTAAGTAAAGTGAACAAGGTGCAAAAGCACCTGCTTCAGGATGTGTTTTTGCAATGGTGTAGATAACTGGTAGTTTACAGATAGAATATACTTCATAAAAATCATAAGCATTATAATTTGCTTCTTCAAATTCATCACCAAGGTTGTTAAATCCAGCTATCACAAAACCATTGGGTGCAAGTTCACCTTCAAAACCCATCTTAAATTCATCAAGTTCATCTTCCCACTCTTCATCATCCATCTCCATAGTAAAGGTAGTCACAAGTTCACCCTTTGGTTTTTGTATACCATAGCTTGGTGTTGAAAATGTACCTTTTGGTAAGGCAGATTGAAGTGTCTCTTTTACAAGTTTTCTAAGTGCTAGTAATGTTTTGTCATCACTTGGTGCTTTCATGATTTTAGCCATGGCAGCAGCCGTTAAAGAAGAAACGGAAATTGTTTTTTCACCCTTCTTTGTATAGATAGACATACTCATAGGAGCAAAGAGTCCCACGTTAGGATATTTTTTTACCAACTCTAAAACAGCATCGGCTTTGTAAAAAGTAAATAGATTGTAGGTATCAAATCCAGACTCTTTGAATTGTTTAACGAAAGGACCGTTCATATCTCTGTTAGCAGAAACAGTAAAACCAGCTTTAGTAAAGGCTTCTTCTATACTTTTTGGTGTAATTTTACCATCGCTGTTCTCTGAGCTAATAATCTCTATATCTCCGTTGGCACTTTGTGTACTTTCAGACTTCTTAATGTCGGTTTTACTTACGGCATTTGCCAAAGCACCACTCATAATCAATGATGCACAAAGCATCCCTTTTACTAACAATTTCATATTTTTCCTTTATTCTATAGCATCTTCAATGATGCTTTTTATTGATGTGTAACTATAGCCATTAAATGTAAAAAAAATGTAAACTTTTAAAGTTTGATATAGGTATAACCCTGTAGTTGGCGCTCTATAATCTCTACAATACCTGCTGTACCAAAACTAAGGTCATCTATGAGCTCTTTTTTCTTTATGCCTAAAGTACGTAAAGAATTTTCACAGGCGACAAATTCTATATCATAGGTCATCAAGGCTTCTATACGTTTTTTAGTATGGACATCACTGTCTTTACGTAATATTTTAACCCCCTGACTATAGACAACCACTACTACTTCAGTGTTTTCAGGACGGTAAAATTTTATGACATTGTTGACGGTACTTATAACATGGTTTACTTCTCTATCATCAACGGTATCGATAGAAAAAATTATTTTTCTAGGATTGTCTATGGCTGGCTTAGGTGTAGCAAATTCTGTCTCTGCAGATACAAAACTACTAAAACAAATACAAAAAATACATAATTTTTTTAATCTAAACATTTTATATACTTTTTTATGAGTCAGTCTTTTTCTTAGCAGCAATGGATTCTTTTAAAATATCTAAAAAATCTTCTTTGCTCCACGCTCCAGGAATACGTTTTATTTTTACTTTATCATTCTCTGCATTGACAAAAATAAAGAAAAAAGTTGGTGTCATTCTTACTCTCAAATCAAGAGGTAAAGTGTCTTTGCTTAAATCAACATCCACGACAAGAAACTCTTTGTTTAAAAGGTTTACAATATTTTTATCCAAAAGTACCTCTTTCTCCATTTTCATACAATAGCGACAATGTGGAGCTGTTGCCTTGATTATAATGATTTTATCCTCTTTTTTTGCCCGCTTTAAAGCAGTTTCAAAAGGCAGATTGTGTACACCCTTTTCTTCATGTATTTTCATGTCATAATCATAAACAAAATTACTAATGGCTTCTATATCTTCTGTACTTAGTTTTCCTTTTAGACTGGGCATCGTTTTAAAATGTTTCCCAATATTAGGATTGAGTACACTTTTTTGTTTATCAGGATAGATGATATAATCAGCAATAAATGCACTCACTTCCATTTTCTGAATATCAGCATCTTCTCTAGGATCACCAATCTTTTGTTTCATGCTATATGATATTTGACTAATAGTTGGTGCTTTTAGTTTTAGTAGTGTATTGTTGGATTCAAAAAAATTCTTAACCAGTTGATCATTCGGCACATAAAGCTGATGACATTGTGAACAAATGTTATTGTAAACATCTTCTCCTCTGTCTGCATGGACTAAAACAGTACATAACATGCCTAGCACTATAGGTATGATGTTCTTTTTACTATATATTTTCATTTTCTATCCTTTGAATGTGATTTTGCTTCTTTAAGAAGTTCTAAAAAGTCATTTTTTGCCCATGCCCCCGGGATATTCATAATGATATTTTTATGGGTGTCTATAAAAATGAAGCTTGGTGTTGCTTCGACTTTTAGTCCAAGAGGTAAGCTGTGTTTATTCACATCTATAGCTACAGGGATAAAGTCTTTTTCTATCGCTTCTACTACCTGGGGTTCTATCATGACTTCCCGTTCCATTTTTCTACAAAAGTGGCAGGTACTTGTCATAGATTCAATCATAATGAGTTTGTTCTCTTTTTTGGCACGTTGTAATGCAGCTTTAAAGCCTTCAAATTTGACACCTTTTGCTTTTACAACCTCTTTTTCAAAATCATACAGATACTCACCTATGCTTTCAAGTTCCTCTTCACTAACCTTACCTTTGAGTGAAGGCATCGTTTTAAATTGTGACAATACTTCCTCTAGACAGACACTTTTGTCTTTGTCTGGGTTGTAAACATAGTCACTCATAAATGCTGAGACTTCCATACGGTGTAACTCTTCATCACCTTTAGGATCACCTATGCGTTGTTTGAGTCTGTAGGAGAGTTGATTGAGTGTAGGAGCTTTAAGTTTGAGCAGACTGTTGTTATGGTCTAAAAAGTTCTCTTTGAGCTTCAACATAGGAATAAAAGGTGTATGACAAGAGGCACAATGTTTTGTAAACAATACTTTGCCATCATTTGCCCATAGACTGAGCATCATTATGAGTAATAGTTCTAAAATTTTCACTCGTCATCCTCCATCATCTCTAACTCTTTGTATGCATCTAAAATATTACGTTTATGTAGTGCATTATACAGTTTCATCTCTGCAAAGTTCGGCATGGTTACTTTTTTGTTTATCTCTTCCATACCTATGTCATTCTCTTGTGCTTCCAAAATCTCTTTTTTCATTTGGGATAAGTATCTTTTCAAGGAAACCGTGGCATTGGTATCGGTTTTTTGTCCATGTCCACCGACAATCACTTTAGCATGATAGGCATCTATCTTTTTTAAAGCTTCAAGTGATCCTAAAATGGATCCATCCCTTAGGGAAGTTAGTCTATCATTAAATACCAAATCACCTGCAAATAAAACACTCTGTTCTTTTAGGTAGACAATCAAATCACCTTTAGTATGTGCAATATTGGTGAGTTGTTTTATTTGAAATGTACTCTCTGCTAGTGCGAGTGTCAGGTTATCATCTACAATAGTATCTAGGGGTACTATTTTGGTCTTTCCATTCAGTTCTTTCCCAAGGATGCGCTCCATTCTGGTCTGCATCCCTACAATGACATTTTGTTCATACGTCCGTGGACCTATCAACAAAGCACCTTTGCTTTTATAAAAGCTGTTTCCTTGCCAGTGATCGTCATGATCATGGGTAACAATAACATATTTTACGGGGAGTTTCGCGATTTTTTGCATTTGCATATATGCTTGAGAAGCATAAGTATAAGTAGGACCGCTGTCGATGACAACGAATCCTTTTTTGGTTTGCACAAAGCAAGTATTGACAATATTGCCAGCATTTTGCTGGTTAATATTTTCAGGGAGACCAAAAAAACAATAACTATTTTCTGCTACTTTTTGTGGCTTGAGATTATATTCAAAGCCATAGACAAAGGAAAATGTTAGCAGTATTAAATATATACTTTTCAACTGCTAACCTTTCTCTCTAGAATTTAAATTGGTATTGTAACAATACGGTATCATCTTTATAGAGTGCACCTACGCCTTTAAATCCTGCGTCCACATCGGCATATACATAGTTTACTTGAACTCTATGTCTATTTCTACCTCTTCTAGCTTTTCTATCCATTTTATTGTTTTTAGGGTTAATATAGTAATTTAGACCGATATATGTATTTCTTGCATCAGAGTCCACACCTTTTCTAGTCTCAGTACCAGAAATATCTTTCACCGCAAACTCAAGCGTATCTGTTAAGTAATATGTACCTGTAAGTGCTAAGGTATTCATATCCCATCCAGTTGTACCTCTAATATTTTGTACATCATAATATTCAGCTTTGACATTAGCTCTATCAAAGTGTGAGTCAATACCTACGTTTAGCACTTTGTAATCATCACCAGATCCATCTGTTTGACCTTTACCTACACCATATCCGATCTCTGTGTGAAGTGCTTGTCCCCAGTCAAACATTAAACGACCCATATATGAATTTGTTTGGTTTGGACTATACACTTTTCCATTTTCATCGTTAGAGTTTACAGCTCCTGATCTTCCTGTTGCCCCTGACACCATAATATCATAACCAAAACCTTTCCATGGACGCTCATGTCCCATTTCAAGACCATTTACTTTACCATTGTTTCCAAAACCAATGTCACGACCAGAAATCATTAATCCCGCTGCTCTTTCAAAGGCTAACTTTTTATCAAAACCACGTTTAATTACATCAAGATTCCATCCAGGGATAGTGAACCCCATACCTACTGGAGTTTTAATTACACCGGCTTTTAATACCATCGCATCATCAAATTTGTAAGCAATAAATGCATCTTTAATTAAATCAGGTACACCAACAGAACCCTTATCTGTACCATCTTTAGCAAAATCTAAAAATACTTTTGCAGCCAATGGTCCTGAAAAATATTTCCAACCAAGACGAATACGGTCAAATTCGAAACCGAGATCAGCATCATCACCTAACTTAGCACCTGTTCCCATTTTGACACCAATTTGAGAAAAACCAAAGAATTTATGTTTACTTTTCCACTCTTTTGCTTTAACAGGGGCACCTGTATCTACCATTGGCTCCATTGGGGCGATATCTCCCCCCGCCATCAATGTATTACTCATAAGTAATGCTGCTGCTGTTGCAATCCCTAATTTAATTGTTGTTTGTCTCATTTCTTTCTCCTTGTTTTTGTTGACATATTTTCACCCTTAGAAATATCATCTGGTATATTTCTAAAAATGAAAACTTAATCTGCTATACTTTTAATGTGATAATTCACAAACCATAGTGTGCCCCGTCCCTTTAAAAAGAGACTGACAATGAACTTTATGAAGAACGAGGCACGGTTACTACTATGAACAGGTTGCACCTTTTACGGGACATCCACAATCCATATCTAAAATTTTGACATTTGACTCCATAGGGATATCAATGATTTTTTGTCTACGTATGTAGTCAGAGACCACTTCATAGACAGGACGAATAGCCTTTTCATCTAAGTTTTCACCTACATTTTGTAAGTTTCCACCCCATGATGAAACTCTATATGTCTTTTTCATATCTATTGGTTTACCTCCTATCATAAAGTCACTAATTCTCTTACCTGATGGCGCAGAGATTTTAATGCTGTAGCTTGCACCCGTCATTCTACTCATGTCTCCACCTTGTTGTAGCAGTGGGTTTGAGTTAAAGACATTATCAGCAATATCTTCTACCAATTTAGCAATCACTTCACCTTTTAAGTCAAAGGTATAGACTTCCGGGTAGGTAATTGCTGTCATTTCATAGACATTTTCTTTTAGTATTGGGTCACCTGGAAGTACAGTTGTACCCCATCTGTAGCCTGGGTTAAAGTTAATATCACATTTCATCTCATCTTGAATCGCCATACCTATGAGTGAATCAAAGGTCGAATAGAAAGTATCTCTTTTGTAAAGTAGACCTTTTGTCGTACCTAACACTTCACTGAGCTCTTTGTCAAATGGCTTATACCATTTAGCAATAAGATCTTCTCCTGCTTTATCAGCAGGAATAAGATGAGAAGCCACAGGGATAAGCTTAAAGTTGTAATCTACTACTTTTTTATCTTTGATATCCAAGTCAAGTCTAGAGATATATTTACCATGACTTCCAGAGATAATAATCACTGTATCGTTTACGATAATAGGCTCTGGGCTAGGATCATGTGTATGTCCACTTAAAATAAAGTCAATACCATTCACCTTTTTAGCAAGCTCTTGGTCTACAGAGAAACCATCATGACTAAGTACAACAATAGCATCTACTTTTTTCTCTTTACGAAGCATATTTACATACTCTTGTAAAGATTCGTGACGCAAGGCAAAACTCCAACCTTCAGTAAACTTTTTAGGGTTTGCTGTAGACGTAAACGGGAATGACTGTCCGATGATACCTATCTTCGCACCACCAATTTCCTGAATAGAATATGGAGGGAAAATAAGCTCTTCAAACTCATCTGAGAAAGGGTCGTTGTCTATCACATTTTGTGAAATAAACTCACCATTTAGTTTCCCAATAAGTTCATGGACACGCTCTTTACCATACGTAAATTCCCAGTGACCTACCATGACATCTACACCCAAATAGTTTTGTGCATCTACTATCGCTTCACCATCTGTTTTAAGTGCTACAGCTGTACCTTGCCATGTATCTCCAGAGTCAAGAAGAATAACATTCTTTTCTCCTCTCTCTTTTTTCACATGGTCAATAATAGGTTTCATATGTGCAATACCACCCATTTTTCCAAACTTTTTAGCCAGTTCGGTAAAATCATTGTGTGTATCAAAATAAGCATCTAAAGAACCTGGTTGGATACCATAATACTTTTGGAAACTCTCTCCACAAATAAATCCAGGTGTACCCACCAAGTTTTTTGCAGAGATCAAAGTCGATGGCTCTCTCCAATAGAGTGGTTTGATATGTGCATGTAGATCACATATATGAAGGATGGTTGCTTTACCTTTTGGTTCAAAAGAAACCACATCAGAAAAGCTTAATTTTTTAATCTTCTCTTTTGCTGCTTCTCCTGCAAAAAGATTGGTTCCTCCTGTCACACCTACTAAACCAAGTGCTGAAGCTATCTGGAGGAAGTCTCGTCTATCTATTTCCATTGGGTACCTCTATCTTTTTAAACCAGGGATACTGATTTTTTTATTTTTCTCTTGCGCAAGTGTTGCAACATATACTTCAAGTGCAATCATCTCTTTTGATCCAATAGGAATAACTTTTAAAAGCGCATTTTTCATACAACCTTGAAATCTTCTTTGTGGTGTACGTAGACTTGATTTTGTCATACGATATGCAGGCCATGTTCCCGCCACTGCCACTTCACCTAAATCAGGAAGAGGTTGTGTTCTAAGTACCTGTCCTACAATGTCAGCTGAGTGACAAGAATTACAAGCCAATCCTCTACCCCCACGTGCAGTCATGTATGTTGTTTTACCTAATTCATAGGCTACTTTTTCATGTGGCTCAGAAAGATCGATGTTTACAAGTTCATCATTTGCCAAAGACTTAACATATGCCATCATTGAGAACATTTTCCCAGACTTGAGCTTTGTTTTCTTTTTACCTTGTTCTGCTTCCATCGCTTGCATGACCTGATCAAGTCCTACAACATTTCCAAGTTTTTTAACGTATCTTGGGAATCCTGCAATATATTTTGGTAAATCTTTCTCTGAAACACCTAAGAATTTAGCCAAGGCTTCTTCTCCGCCTAGTGATTCTTCTAAAATCTCTCCACCCTCTTCAACATGAATCTCTGCAGGGTTGTTTTCTAGCATCTCTTTGTACATTGCTCTATCTGCATCACTCATAGTAAATTGCTCCCCAGCATTAAGCTGAAGCATTGCCATCGTGCTTAGAAAAGCAAGTGATAATATTACTTTTTTCATGACTTATCCTTTTGGCTTAAGTTTTTTACTCTTAGAGTTTTTCTCACCAGTGTTATCTGTGTAGTCCACAGTAATCTTCCCTTTACCTGGTACTTTCAAGTTTACAGAAAAGTAAGGGTTTGTTGAAACTGTTTCCCATACTTTCATAGTTGTAAATGGTTTTCCATCCAGTGAGAAAGTAATATTGTCGATAAAGTGAGCAGGTTTAACTTTACCTGTTTTTTTATCTTTTTTTAGTCCAGTATCCATTGGGTGAATGACAATAAAATCTACTTTTACTGTATCTCCTACTTTAAACTTTTTAGGTTTAATTTTAATCATTGATTTTCTAGCTTCTGCCATTTTAAGTCCTTTAAATATTCAATTTTTTTATAACGCTTTTGTATCTTTTAAAGGTTGAAATCAACCACATCCACCGATAGTTACTTTCACTGGTTTAGCTGCTCTTAAAAAGCTACCATCACTCATCTCTACAAGTGCTACAACATCTTGTGTTCCACCAAGTTTCACTCTTGTTGCAAAGTATCCTTTTCCATTCAGTGGCGTAAGCATTACATCTGCACATCTTGCATTACCATTTTTAGTAGTAAGTACATGAATCGCTTTTACATGATCTGCTTCAGTCATTGGAGACTCTACATTTACTTTTACAGGTACTACTGCACCATTTTCTGCAATCTCAGGTACCGTGAGTGATACTTTTGCACTGTCTGTTACTGTTTTACCACCTGTGATAGCTGCTACTGCTGCATCATAAGAGAGTACGTTGCCACCTTTAGGTGCCTCTTTTGCTAAAAGTGCTGAAGGTGTCATTGTTGCTGCAACTGCTGAAGCTGCACAGATACCTTTTATAAAATTTCTTCTTTTCATTCTTTCTATCCTTCTTACTTATTTTTTCGTTTTGTCAGATACTACGTAGGCAGTATAATCACATATCTCTTGCTCGTTAAAAAGCCCTGTTGTAAGGTTTACTGTCATATGTGTATTCGCATTGTCTATTCTAGGATCGGCAATCTTTTGGTAGACAAACTGTGCATCTCTTGCGTTTGTATCGATAAAGTTTGCTTTGTAACTCTCTAGGCTTGGACCAATGTTACCTGCACCTTTTGCACCTTCTATGTTATGACACGCAACACAGTTACCAAATTGTTTTGCTTTTTTCTTGACTTTACCATCTTTGCCTTTTTTCTCAACAAATTTTACAAGTCCTTCTGGTGCTGGCTTCTTTGCCTTTTTACCATTAAGGTTGTGAAACATGTATTTCCCTCTTGCAATCGCCTTTGGGTCATTTAGGTCACAACTTTTTGGCATGGTATACTTCTTAGCTGCCGGGAATAAATCTTTTTTAATCATCTCTGTTGCATCTGGCATATCATATGCTTTTGTCAAGTCCATCGCGCATACTGCTGATGAAGCCGATAAAAACAATGCTGTTATTGCTAGATATTTGAATTTCGTATGCATTCATACTCCTTTTAAAATATGGGTTTCGAGAAGTATGATAACAGCCTAATGTAAAGAAAGTGTAAAAAAGTGTAAAAAAATAAATAAATAGATATTAATTTTTATTATTGGTAGGAAAAGTGTATTTAAAAGTAGTACCTTTGCCTAGGTTGGAGAGGACATCTAAAAGAATATTTTCTTCATCAATGATATGTTTTACAATATTAAGTCCTATACCAAAGCCCCCTTTTGCTTCATCTTCTCTGTAGTATCTGGAAAAAATCTTTTCAACATTCTCGATGCCCACACCATAATCTTTCACTAAAAAGACAATACCCTCTTCGTCTCTAAAGAGTTTTATCTCTATGGATGTTTGCATATGACTGTACTTGATAGCATTTGAAATAGTATTGTCTACGATGCGTTGGAGTTTTGTTTTGGAGAAGTCATAATAGATATTTTTATCCATTTGTACCTCAAGTTTAATCTCCTTGAGATTGGCTATTTCTTGAAAGTAGTCTATACGATTGTTAATAAACTCTCCAAAATCAATCTCCTGTCGTTTATGTTCTACTCTTCCCTGTTTTACCAAATAATCCATATCGTTGTAGATAGTTGCCAAAGTTTTTGAAGCAGACTTCATGCGTTGTAAATATTTGTTGTTCCCATACTTGTTAGCAAACAAATCTGCATTGAGGTTGATGATACTCAAAGGGGTGTTTATCTCATGCATTGAGTCTTTGATAAAGTTGTCCAACTGATTGTTTAGTTTTTCAAAAGGTTTTGAAAAGTTTCTCAGTAAGAGAAAAGAGAAAGCAAAAAGTGCAAGTACTATAGCAATCATCACCAAAGCAGCAAAATAGTAAATTTTATTGGCAACATGGGTAGTAGAGACCAGTAAATAGTTAGCGCCAAAGTAGTAATCATCCGGCAAGGTATAGATGTAATAAAAATGATTTCTTTTTTTATGAAACCCTTCAGTAAAGGAGTTGGGTGTAAAGTCAAGTGTACTAAAAATAGCTTGGTACTTATCATCATAGAGTGCTGCTTTGTAGGCTTTATATCGAGGAAAATGGTACACCTTGTCACCATTGTCATATTTTTGCATCGAATTAATAATCTGTTTGGATTGATTTTCCAACGCCAGTTTTACTTTTGCCTCATCTATCTGTAAAAGAAGTCCAACATACACAACAAGCGGTGCCATAAGAAGCACAGCAAGAATAATAGTATAACGAAGGGCATACTTCTTGGCAAAAGCATCGGTATTAAAAATCAATGCTATATCCTACGCCACGCACATTTTTAATGAAGTCTTTTTCAAGCTTTTTACGCAAGTTACCTACTTGTACGCGAATATTTGCAGAGTCCACCCACTCTCCCCAAACCTCTTCCCAAAACATCTCACAGCCCACGACTGAACCACGTTGCTTGATAAGAAGTTCCAAAATTTTAGTTTCTGTTTTTCCTAGTTTAATACTCTCTCCATTGCGTAGGAGTTTCATTTTTTTTACATCATATATATAATCATTGGGTAGTTCAATTTGCTCATCACTTGAAGCAAAGCAGTGTGTTTTGACAACTTGTTCAACACGTAATTTTAATTCTGCCAAATCAAAAGGTTTACGTATATAGTCACAGGCACCACACTCATAACCTCGACTCAGGTCATCAATCTCTGTAAGTGAGGTAATGAATATGGCAGGTGTTTTGTTCCCATCTTTACGTAACTCTTCAAGCATTTCAAAACCATTTTTCTCTCCACCTACTTTGACATCCAAGAGGTACAAATCATAACTATGTTCATAACTTGCATCATAGGCCTCATCTGAGTTAGCAAAGCAGGTGACCTCATAGCCACAATCTTCTAAATACTCCTGCATACTTAATGCCAAAACGGTTTCATCTTCTAAAATAAGGATTTTCATTGTATCACTCCTGTTTTTTTCTCTTTATGTTTGTTGGAAAGTACCATATCTATCAGCTCTTCTTTACTATAGGTTCTCAAGATGGATTTTGCTTCAAACTCCAGACCTCTTTTATCTTCTTTTTGCAGTTTAGGTAAAAGCTCTATGAGGTCTTTATCGTATTTATTACGAAAACTTCCATAGGGGTTTTCCCAGGCATTAACCACTTTTTTCACATCATCATCTGAAAACTGTGTAAAGAAAGAGACATTTTCACCCTCTTTTTCAAACTGTTTAAGCGCATCATCTGAAATAGCGAGCAGATAGATACCTATTTGTTTGCCTTTTCCATTGTACATGGGTTCATGTAAGTAAAGAATATTCTCTTTATAGGTATAGTTTTTATCTAAAAAGATATACCAGTCGAGATTTTTTATTTTGGGTAAGAGTTGCTGATTGAAGTTTTGATTGGAGACAACATATTTATTGACCTGAGGGAAGTCTCGCATAAGAGCTGCTTGCTCCAAGTATTTTTCATCCATCAGTGCAAAGAGTTCAATACCCCGTTTACGCAGTTTAATTGCAAACTCATCGACGAACTTGATGACTTCCATGTATCCAAGTATTTTTAACCCACTCTGTATGGGGATGGTAGCTTTAAACGTGAGTAAACGTCCTGTTTCCATACCCACTTTAGGTTTATGGTTACGTTGTAGGGTATCTAAGTCATCTCTAAACCACCAGATAGGCATCCCTTCAAAGCCCTCACTCCAGCTTCGGGCGAATATGTAAAAATCTGGTGTAAATACTTGAATACGTAACGATTTGATATGGGTATATTTTTTAAAACGTTCTGAGATATGAGATAAAATTTTATACCCTTTACTCTCATTATCAGTAATAAGGGCATTTTTTAATTCACCATCTTCAGAGAGTGCCAGTGAAAAAGAGAGTAAATCTACCATCTCGTAGTCCAACCCTGCACGAAAATTTTCTACCACATGATCTCCCAGTGCAACGAGTCTCTCTTTTTTGTCATTTTGAACAAAGAAAAAGACAGAAATAAACAGCAGTATCAAAATAAAGAAAATAGCATAGAAGGATAGTTTATTAAAATAATTTTTACTTTTAGGATACTTTTTGTTTACCTGCACATATAACCTTTGATAATTTGAATGCATCATTATACATAGTCTTTATATAACTTTTACATTGAAGCACTATAATCATCGTATGAGATCTCAAATAAAACAGTTAAAAACAGAAATTGCAAAACATGTGATTGGGCATCATGCTTTAGTGGATGCGGTACTTATGGGCTTGCTTTGTGAAGGTCATATCCTCATAGAAGGACTTCCAGGACTTGCCAAAACTACCACAGTTAATACTTTAGCACAAGCTACAGGACTAGGATTTAAACGTATTCAGTTTACACCAGATTTGCTCCCCTCAGATTTACTTGGTGCAGAGATATACCATCCAAAAACGGAAACCTTTGTACTAAAAAAGGGACCACTTTTTACCCATCTGCTTTTAGCCGATGAAATTAATAGGGCTTCATCCAAAGTACAGTCAGCCCTACTTGAAGTCATGCAGGAACGTCAAGTGACCATTGGAGACCATAGTTTTAAACTAGAAGCTCCTTTTATGGTACTTGCGACCCAAAACCCTATAGACCAAGAAGGAACCTATGCGCTACCAGAAGCACAGCTTGATCGCTTTATGTTTAAGGTGAGGGTAGGGTATAACAGTGAAGATGAAGAGTTTGAGATAGCCAAAAAAGCAGCCAATAAAAGCTTCGAGACTGTCACACAAGTACTGAGCCATGAACCACTTAAAGAGATGCAAAAAGAGGTAGAATTTCTTTATATCGATGATGCTCTGACAGCGTATATCGTTAGACTTATATTTGCCACAAGAGAGCCTACAAAATATGGCTTGCCTGAGCTTGAAAATGTCATTGCCTATGGAGCAAGTCCTAGAGCGACAATAGACATGCTCAAAGCCGTCAAAGCTTCCGCCTACATGCGGGGCAACACAGAGGTGACACCTGTAGATATAAGCTTGTGTATCAAAAATGTTTTACGTCACCGTATCGTCCTAAGTTACGATGCCCAAGTAGATGAAGTAGAAGTTGACGATGTCATAGATGTACTACTTAAAAAGATTGTACTCTCTTAACCGTATGAACCTACACGACATTTTTCCTGCTATAGATATAGTGGAGTATACTCTTTATTATTTGATGCTTTTTTGTCTTATTTGCGTTGTAATACTTTGGTATCTTCTGCGATACCTCATCCGACATAAAAAGAAAACAAGGTCTTACTATATATCTTTACTCGAAAAAAGTACAAAAGATGATGCTAAACAACTTGCATACAAAGTAGCCTATTATGGAAAACGTGTTGTGCGTACTTCAGAACATGAAAAGAAACTTGAAGCACTTTTAGTGCAATTAGAACCCTATAAATATAAAGAAAGCCTTTCAAAACTTGAGACAGATACACAAAAGCAGTTGATTGATTTTTTACATACATTAAGGCATAAGAATGTTTGAAAATTTTGCACTCTTATCCCCTTATGTTTTATTGCTTTTCCCACTATTTATATTTCTAGATTTTTTTTCTAAAAAAGAGCAGTTACGTTACTATATGCCACATGTTAAATTTTTACACACAAAGGTGAGTAAACCTACTTCTTTGCGTGCATTTTTAAAGTGGATTATGCTTGGCTCAACCATCATAGCACTTAGCTTTCCTGTGTGCAATACACAAAAACCTTTGGTGAAAAAAAATGCCATTGACATCGTACTGGCACTAGATATTAGTGGCTCTATGAGTCTATATGGGTTTAATCCCAAAGCATATAATCAGACACGCCTTGATGCGGTGAAAGAAGTAGTGCATTCTTTTGTAGCTAAGCGTACAGATGACCGTGTAGGATTGATTGCTTTTGGTACACACGCAACTATCGCTTCTCCTCTTAGTTTTGACAACCGTGCACAGCAACGTATCGTCAAAGGACTTACCGTAGGTGCTATGGGCAAAAGTACAGCACTCATAGACGCTGTCATTGCTTCAGTACGTCTGCTAAAAGAGAGTCAGAGCAAGAGTAAAGTGATTATCTTTCTTAGCGACGGAGAGGATTCTTCAAGTACAGTACCCCTGGTGGTTGCCAAAAAACTATTACAAAAATACCACATTAAAATATACACCATCATCATAGACCAGACACATAGTAACATCATGGCTGAACTCTCCAAAACCTCAGCCACCAAACCCTATACGGCTCGTACAAAAGATGATTTAGTCTCTGTCTATAAGCAGATTAATCTTCTAGAAAAATCTCCTGTAGAATACCATACATTAAATGTACCCGTTCCTCTTTATGGTTATTTTCTATTTTTGGCATTTTTGAGTGCTTTGGCACTGTTGTTTCTTAATAAAGACAAGGTACTTGCATCATGACATTTTTGTACCCTTGTGTTTTTGTTCTTTCTCTCTTGCCTTTACTCTCTTTGTATGTTATGGTAAAAAAAGAGAACCAATTTACTATGCATTTTAGTAAAGAGATGCAAGAGAAACTCTCTTTATCTGTGTCAGGATTATCTGTCAGATACAAAAGATGGCTTTTTGTGTTTGTGTTGCTACTGTTTATTGTTGCATTGGCACGTCCTGTCATGCTTTTACCTAGCTATGAAAACAACGAAAACAAGCCAGCCCTCATTATCGCCGTAGATGTCTCAAAATCGATGCACAGTAAAGATATCTACCCTACACGTCTAACCTTAGCGATGAAAAAACTTACAGACTTTCTTTCTCAAACCAATCACCTACAAGCAGGAGTCATACTCTATGCTAAAGAGGCATATATGCTCTACCCTATTACCCAAGAGAGTGCCATACTTTCAACACTGATTCAAGATGCAAACCTAAGTAAAACATTTGCCCCTAACTCTAACCTCTTTGCTGCCTTGCAAGCTAGTCAAGGTTTACTTAAGAGACACGCTTCAAAACAGATACTTCTACTAAGCGATGGGGGAGCAGAAGTATCAAGAGAGCAGGAGCTAAACTATTTACAAGAAAATCATATCTCACTCTCTACTTTACTGCTATCTAATAAAGCTAATCTAGCTATTCAACATCTTTGTAAAAAAAGTGGAGGATTGAGTACTCACTACACTTGGTCAGATGATGACATTCATACCTTGCTTACACACATACAAAACCATAGCGATAAAGCAGAAGTATTTCGCTATGACCTAAGCCACTACAAAGAGCTCTACATCTATCCACTGTGGCTGGCTGTGGTTTGTTTGATGTTTCTCTTTTTACCATTAAGACGTGTCTCTTTTGTACTTATATTCACCCTACTTTTTATCCCTTATGGCACAACACCTCTGCAAGCAGGTGTATTTGACTTTTGGTATCTGAATCAAGCTAAAAAACACACCCAAGACAAAGCCTATGCCAAAGCCATAGAAAGTTATAAAAAACTAACTCCCTCACCCAAAATTCACTACAATATGGCAACGGCATATTATCTTAATAAAGCGTATATGAAATCGATTGAAACTTATCAAAAAGCCTTGGGTGATGACAAGCTTTATAATGCTAAAATCTATTACAACATCGCAACAGCATATATACATTTACACAAACTCTCTCATGCAAAAGAGAACTACGCCAAGTCACTACTTCTCTACCCTCTAAAAGAAACAAAAGAGAACTTGGCAGAGGTAACAAAAACACTAAAAGTACAAAAGAAAAACCTACACAAAGCCTACCAAAAACTACACTTCAAAGTCATAGCCAAAAACAGTTTTGTCAAAGAAGCGACTTTTTCACACTACACAGTAAAATTGAATAAACTTATTCCTTCAGAAGAGGAACGGTGGTTTAAACGTATAGAACGCCAAAAGTTTCAACCTTATTTGGAACGTATACCCACAGCAAAAAGGAGTTTAGATGCAAACCTCTCTTTTTAGGGCTTTCGTATGGCTACTTGTTTTTTGTACTTTTAGCCATACTTATAGTTTTACCTCCACACTTGATAAACACTCTGTTATGATGGGCGAAAAAACAGTGTTGACACTCAAATTTTGTTATGATGACCTTGAAGAGTATAGTTTAGAAGAACTACAACTACAGTACTTTAAAATAGTATTTCTTAATGAATATGAGAAAGAAGGCAATCAGCTCTCTTGCATTACACAACGCTACAGTATCATAGCAAACAAATCGGGAGACTTTATACTTCCTGCACTCAAAGCACACATAGAAAGCATCCCAAAGAAGTATCAAGAACTTTACAACAAAAACCACTATCTTCAAAAAATAGACATCTATACAAAAAGTATTCCTCTTAAAGTTACGCCTTTACCTCAAAATCTTAAAGTCACAGGAGACTATAGACTGATAGCAAGCATAGATAAAAAAGACGTAAATGCTCAAAACCCCATTCACTTTACGGTGACACTCAAAGGTAAAGGAAACATTGAAAATCTAGATTTTTTAACGTTAAGTATCCCTCATGCCCTTGTTTATCCACACACAACTACAACACTGAGTAAAACATTTGATATTGTTTCCGATGATAACTATACGATACCTGCTATCTCTCTTAGCTACTTTAACCAAGAAAATCACATGGTTGAGAATATTAGTACCGATACGTATCAAATAGTAGTGAAGAGTAATGTAATCCCATCATTTTGGAATACATATATTCTAATATGGTTACTAATATTTGTGTTTTTGTTACTATTTTACCTTCTTCGCATCTTTAGACAAATAGATTATATAGATGAAAAAAAGATGCTATTCAAGCGTATCAAACAAGCTAAAAACAAAGAAGACTTACTCAAAGTGATTGCACTGTATATGCATGTGAGTAAAGCAATGGAGAGATTGGTTTATAGGGTGGAAATGAGTGAGAGAAGTGCATTCAAAGGATTAAAAAAGGAAACTACAACTCAATTGTATCTTCTCACTCAGAATTCAAACAAATTCATTTAATTAACCTACTTTGCATCCACTAGGTTCAATTGCTTTTTTGGACAAGCAAGTACATTCTATTGTATTAATGTAAATTTAGTGTAAATTCGGGATTTTATATTATATTTATACTTATAGACTATACTTAAAATTGACAAATAGAAAGGATGTTACAAATGAAAAAGATAATTTTACTCTTAGTCAGTACATTTACCCTACTGCTAGCCGATGCACCCTCTTTAAAAGTAGTGTACGATTTAACCACACAAAACCAAAAAGATTTTGAACGTAAAATACTCAAAGCTATCGTAGCCAACAAGGCATACTATGAAGGGAAACTCCAAGAACTTGATGTGACTGTGGTCATTCATGGTGGAGCCTACCGTTATTTTACTGTTGACCCAAGTAAAACAGAATACAAAACAGATAAAACACTGCTTGCCAACTATACGGAGTTAAAAAAGCGTATAAAATCTATGTCAGACACCTATGATGTAGAGTTTCTTATGTGTGAAGCCGGTATGTTAAAGCATGGACTTAAAGCCAAAGATATAGTGAGTTACGTTAAAATAATTCCCAACTCAACCATAGGACTCATTGACCGCCAAAATGAGGGTTATGCATATATACCAGTAGGAGATTAATGATGGCAAACAATTCAAGAAGAAACTTTTTTAAAGGGGCTGCTGCTTTGGCAGCAATGCCCCTCTTGGCTACAGAGGCTACACCAAAAAAACAAAACTCACTCAAACTTGTACACATTACTGATGCCCATATGGATCTTGGTAACCCCGATAGTGTCGAAGCACTCGAAATGGCAGTGACCTACCTCAATAAAAACTATCCAGACTTAGACTGTGTACTTTTTGGTGGAGACAATTTTAACAACAACATGAAAGCAGACTCGGATGCATTGGTTTACAAAAAAATAGTGGAAAAACTACACTGTCCTGTCTACCATGTACGTGGAAACAAAGAGTCCAATCCTGCCAATGATCAGCAAATAGACCTAGAAGCATTTAAAAAGCTCTTTATGTCTTATAAAGAACTCACCGTTTCGGGTAAGGACTGGGCTGTAGAGAAAAATGGTACACTCATTTTAGGGCTTGACAGTTGTATAGAGCATGCCAATAACGGAGAGTTTACCAAAGAGACCCTTGCCTTTGCGAAAAAAATGCTAGACCTTGGCAAGCCAACACTCATACTCAACCACCACCCCTACACCAACTACTGGTGTGGTACAGAGGAGAAAGATATCCACAAATATGTGTTAGGAAACAGCAAAGAAACCATCGAAGCACTCTTTGGTTACCCTAATCTTCTTGTCACCCTTTCTGGGCATAAACATATTGACAATATTAAGATGATTAACAAGGTGAAAACCATTACTTCAAGAGGATTTATCCGTCCATTGGATTTAGATGAATACCCTATGCGTTATGTAGAAATTAATGGCAATGACGTGAGTGAAAAACTTATTTATACGATAGAGGACTAAAAAATACTTACTACCTTACTAAAGAACAGATAAATACTTTTATAACGAGCCACTTGCAAATTCAAACCCAACAATCAACTAATTCTTAATTATGCCAAACTAAGAGATTAAAAAAATCTCTCAAAGGTACGATTATCGATAATTTATCTCAATTTCTAATAAATCTTCATTTTTTCTCCGTGTTT
>VCAW01000023.1 GCA_013607775.1 Campylobacterota bacterium
AATCGTAGATTATCAAAACACAGAGGTCTTGTATTTAGAAGACTTCTAGAGCAAGCCGTTTCAACGGCTCCTGTAACTGAGAAAAATGTTACTTATGGTTATAAATGGAACAAGGAGGAGTTAACCGACTAGCCCACATACTTTATTATGGACAAGTATAAAATAAAAAATATTGCGGGGCATCTAGCCAAATCGTTTTTATCTAACCCTCTTACACCCATTTTAGCTGTGGCAATTTTACTTTTAGGATACCTCTCATTGCAGATTATGCCTAGAGAAGAAGATCCACAGATTGAAGTGAGTGGAGGGTCGATTATTGTTGCTTTACCTGGAGCAACACCACAAGAGATATCGAATGTCATTGTCAAACCACTTGAGCGACGTATACGTGAAATAAAAGGAGTCGATAACGTATATGGTATGGCTATGAATAATGTTGGTATGATAAATGTACAGTATCTCATCGGTGAAAATAGAGAGTCATCTAATCTAAAATTGTATGATAAAGTCATGCAAAATATGGATAAACTTCCAAAAGGAACCATGCCACCACTGGTAAAACCTTTTGATATTGATATCGATATTCCTATTTTAACAGTAGCATTTTACAAGTTAAATGACAGCGATATAGATACTGTAAAACTCTACAAAACTATCCGTGAACTACAACAGGATATTAATGCTTTGGAAAATGTCTCTAAGACTACATTAAAGGGTGCAAAACGTCCACAGTTTAATGTCCTTATAGACTTACATAAATTAGCTGTATACCACATATCATTAGGTCAGGTAGCTAATGCTGTGCAATCCATCTCTAGCAATGCACCGGAAATCGATGTAACAACACATACAGGTAAACTCATTGTCTTTGGTGTGGAAAATGCTATAGAAAATGTGCAGGACTTGGAGGAGCTTATCATTGCTGATTATATGGGGTCTCCAGTCTATTTGAGAGATGTCTCTCGTATAGAATACAGTTATGACATACAAAATTATGCCACATCACTCATTAGCTATCAAGATGAAAATAAGAGTTTTAGAGATGCAGGTGAACAAATAACTATGACCATTGCCAAACTCAAAGGTACAAATGCAGTGCTTATAGCTGAAGAGGCGATAGAAGAGATACAAAAAGCAAAGGCTATGTTACTTGATGCGGGTGTAGGTTTTATAGTCACACGTAATTATGGTGAACGTGCAAACGAAGCAGTAAACGAACTTGTACATCATTTGTTGATTACTATTTTGATTATTGCACTTATATTGGTGCCATTTTTGGGATGGAGAGAGTCTTTGGTTGTGACAATAGCTGTACCTATGATTCTTGCGACGACACTGTTTATAGCACTGATGACAGACCAGACGATTAACCGTATTACTCTTTTTGCTTTTTTACTGAGTTTGGGACTCATTGTAGATGATGCCATTATTGTGATAGAAAATATCCATAGACGATTACATTTAAAAGAGTCAGAAGATTTGGAGTTTGATGAAATTATTATATAAGCTACTGATGAGATAGGACCTTCAACCAACATTGCCACTATTGCTATTATGCTTACGATGATACCTATGGCATTTGTAGGTGGTATGATGGGGCAGTTTATGAAGCCTATACCACTGAATGTACCTGTAGCTTTAGCTGTTTCACTTTTTGTTGCCTATGTCTTTGCACCATATTTGGCACGTAAATTTATAAAATTTAAGAAACATAGTGAAGATGATACCACAACAGAGGAGAATGTATAATGGAAAAACTAATATATAAAATCCTCAATAGTAAAATCAATAAAATGATTGTTATTCTTTTGGTCATCCTTGCCATGGTAGGTGCTGTAATGATGATACCGACAAAGTTGGTACTCGCACGTATGTTACCTGGAAAAAGTGCCAATACTTTTAGTATCTATGTCGATACAGCTACCAATGCATCTGCGAGAGAAACAAGAGCAGTCACAAGCTGTATAGTGCAAGAACTTAAAAAAGAGAAAGAAATTACAGATATGGAAGTCTATCTGGGGCAGGGTGCACCACTTGACTATGCAGGTTTAGTAAAAGGAAGTGCACTAAAAAGTCTTAAAAATCAGGCTGAGATTGTGGTAAATATGACAGATAAACATGAGAGGGATGAACCTTCCTATATGTTTGTACATCGCTTGCGCCCTGAGATTGTAAAAGCCTGTGGAAGTCTTACTCCAAATACTTCTATCAAATTTATTGAGATGCCATCTGGACCACCTACCTTGGCAACGATTGTTGTAGAACTCTATGGCAAAAACCAAAAAGCACTACGCACTATGGCAGAAAAAGTGGCAGGGGTATTAAAAGAGACAGATGGTTTGGTAGATGTCGATATTATGCAGGATGATATTTATAGAAAATACGCTATCGTTCCAAATAAAGAAAAAATTGTGAAGAGTGGTTTGAGTGTTTCACAGGTAAATCAAATTATCTACTTGGCATTTAAAGGGATGGAAATTGCAGCAAAGAATACTCGTGATCAGCAAGATCAGATTCCTATCTTTGTGCGACTTGATGATGAAACACGTGAGCTCAGTAGGGGTGATAAAGATTCACTTCTTACGAAACTCTCTTCTTTGGAATTGATGAATAACAGAGGTGCGATGGTACCTATGACAGAAGTAGTACACATTATTACTACAGATTCTCATCCTGGGATATTTCGGAAGAATTTAAAAAATGCTGTGGTGATTACTGCAGAGTGTGACATGGTATCTCAAGTTTACCCACTTCTTGATGCACGTGACAGGATGATAGAAGAACTTGGACAAGACTTTAATGTTAGTAAAGTTGCGGGTATCAATACCTATATGTTTGACCTTGAAGTGAAAGATGAAAAAAACAATGCCGATATGCTCATACGTTGGGATGGGGAGATGAAAGTCTCTTTAGATACCTTTAGAGATTTGAGTGGTGCATTTATCGCTGCACTGGTACTGATGTTTTTACTTATGGTAGTGTACTATAAATCGTTTGCACTTAGTGGTATCGTTCTCATAGGTAGTTTTCTCTCTATCATTGGTGTCATAGTTGGGCACTGGGTGACAGACAAGATACAGCTCTATGCAACAGATACACATTTCTTTTTAACAGCAACTTCACTCATAGGATTTATTTCACTGATGGGGATAAGTGCTAGAAGTTCATTATTGCTTATAGATTTCTCCAGATCACTTATGCATGATGAGGGAACACCTAAAAGAAGAGCAATAGCTATAGCCACAGCAACAAGGGCAAAGCCTATTATGCTAACGGCAGTAGCAATTATATTGGGTTCATTACTGTTAGCAACTGACCCCATCTTTGGTGGGCTAGGTGTGGCTCTTATTTTTGGAAGCATGGCGGCAACATTGGTATCACTATTCTTTATACCTGTATTGATGGATAATGCTAAAGCGATGAATAAGATAGAAGATGATTGTAAGAAAGTAAAAGTAACAACCTGGTGTGTGATTACAGATAATCTTAAGTCATTGTTTCCCAGAAACAATAGATGTAATGAAGAGGATAAATAAGTAAGAAGAAAGTGACAAAGAAATCAGAAGATTTCTTTGTCTTTTAAAGTAAAAAGATTATCTAAAAATCTTTTTAAGTTTTCTGTCGATTACATCTGGAATACTTGAAATACCCATGAATTGACCCATAGAAAGAAGTGGGTAAGAAAGAGCGATGTAGTATTTTGGGTGAAGTGCATATCCTTTTCCATCTTCTACTAAAATAGTATATGGAAGTAAGATAGCTTTATCAGCACCAATTTTATCTACGAAGTTTTCAGTTGTTTTACCCATGTTTACACCAATAAGTGTAGAACCATTTGCAAGTTTAAGTTCAAATACTTTTTTCTTAGCTTTCACTTTACCACCAGCTTTTAGCTCAATCATCTCTTTATAGTAAGGCATACCAATCATAAAGTGGTACCCAGAAAGATCACCAGCATCAAGTACATCTTTCGTTGCAGTTAGTTTACCAAGTGCTTTACTGATACCATTTTGCACAGCAGTTGCATCTGCAGCGTTGTAGTCTTTTTGCATAAATGCTGCCAACCAGTAGCTAGGGTTTGTAACCAACACTGTTTTTGCTTTAGAGTCTACCATTACTCTTTGAATAGCAGCAAAACCACGTGATTTTTTGCTTGCAAGTGCTGTAAGCTTTTTGTTTGTGAAGATAACCACTTTTTGGTTGTCGTGACCTGCTGGTGAATATGTAGCAAGTACTTTAAATCCAGCTTTCCCAAGCTTAGATTTTACCGTTTTTGCAGATGCATAGGGTGCAGTGTAGTAAGCAGAAATTTTTGCTGCTTGAGCTGAGACAGCTGTAGCTACAAGAAGTGCAGAAACAGCAAGAATTTTTGTAATCATTTTTGACATATTTTTTCCTTTTAGTAAATGTAAGTATTACCTAATATGAGAGGTACACTGAGTATAGTGTAATAAAAGTAGGACTAAAGAATGCTTAAATTGCATTCTTTAGTAGAAAGTTGGAGATTAAAATTTGTAGTTAAGTTGGAAAGAAAGTGAACTTTCTTTGTGGTCTGTTGTAAGTGTGTTGAACGGAAGTCCTAACCCTGCAGTACTAAACGTCTTTGTTGATGTTGGCTCATATACATAAGCTAAGTCAACAGAGAATGATTTTGAAACATCATAAGTACCACCAAATGTATAGTGATCTTCAGCTGTTGCTGGGAATCCCATAAGGTTAAAGAAGTTTAATCTTGGGTCTCTTACTTCAACGACTGCTGATGAAGAGCGGTTGTAACCTACTCTTACTGCTCAGTTGTCTTCTGCATATTAGTAACCAAATGCGTATACATCTTGGTCTTCCCAACCAAAGTCACCATAACCTTTTGCACTTGACCAGTTGATTTTTTTATAGTCAAAAGCAATAGTATGTTCACCCATTTCATAAGCAAAACCTACACCATACTCTTCTGGTTGCTCAAGTGTATCACCATCTGGAAGAGAAAGTCTAAATGGTGCCATTGCAGTTGTAAGTTGACCATCATATTTCATCTCAATTGAAGATTTGTAGTTTACACCAATAGTAAGACCTTTTACGCCATCTTGACTAAAGTCATATGTCGCACCTGCATTAAAACCAAAACCGAAATCTTGAGCAAGTCCTGTACCTACATTTGCAATAGTCCCAGCTTGTGTTGGCATTCTATAGTTAATGTCAAGGTTACCATATTGAAGTACTGGTGTTAGAGCAATGCTGAATCCACCTGTTTTGTATGCAATTGGCACACCAAATTGAAGTAACTGAAGGTTTGTCACCATATTGAAGTTACCAAATTGACCTTGTGTCAATGGTGCAAAGTTTGCTTTGCTGTAGTCAACACCCATTCCAGCTGTTCCCCACATACCAATTCCGATATACCAGTTGTCATCAATTTTAGTTGCAATTGATACTTCTGGAATCATGTTTAGGTTTGAATCACTTTCATATGCACCTTGTGGTGGTACTGGAGCACCTGGAGCACCGTTAAGTGTAGTTGTAATAGTTGGAGCAAACAAAGTTCCACCAAATGAAATTTCAGTACCTTCTACACCTGTAATAAGTGCTGGGTTAGCAAGTGCAGATTCTGCACCATGAGATACAGCGATACCTGTTCCACCCATACCACGTGATTTAGCACCGATACCGATTAGGTTGTCTCCATTTGTTGCGTGAAGTGTTGTAGCTGCGATGAGCGAGAGTGTTACTAGTTTTGTAAAAGTTTGTACTTTCATTCTTCTTGTCCTTTTAGTAATGTGCAGTTGTAGTATCAGAATTATATTTTAATGTCAAGTAAACCTATTGATATTATTTTATACGTTTAGTTGATGTAAGTAATTTAGAATATTTGATATTATTGAGGAGTATTATTTATGTTATTAATAAGTTTATTTGATAGATTAAAGTAGGAAGATATTTCCACATATATAAGGTATATGTGGAAAGCCAAAATTAGATTTTAGATTTTACAAAAGTTTCCATATCTGCAACAACTTCTTCAAGAGTTCTAGCCCCATCAATCACTTCTAATAGGTTTTTATCTGTGTAGAATTTTTGAATTTCAGCCAAAGGATCTGTATAGATTTTCATTCTATCCCAAAATACTTCAATACTGTCATCTGAACGCTCTTCACCTGGCTTAGCATCTGCTGCACGCCCTAAGATTCTCTCTTTAGCAACATCTTCAGATACTCGCACTTCTATAACAGAAGCCAGCTCAATGTTATCTTCTTTAGATACAAGTTCATCAAATGCAGTCATTTGTTCTGTAGATCTTGGGTATCCATCGATAAGTACATTATCTACAGGTGCATTGTTGATAGCAGATACGATAGTGTTTACAATGATTTTTAATGGTACAAGTGCACCTTTTGAGATGTAAGACTCTATCTCCTTGCCTAACTCTGAACCAGAACCTACTTCTTCTCTAAGCATATCTCCTGTTGAGTAGTGAACAATGTTGTCATTTTTCTCAGCGATGATGCTTGCGTCTGTTGTTTTTCCTGAGCCTGGTGCTCCGATAATTAAAAATAATTTTTTCATTTTGTTTCCT
>VCAW01000024.1 GCA_013607775.1 Campylobacterota bacterium
ACTGATATTCGACCTACAGGGGTGTTGTTTGGGTTTGATAGGTGAAGTCGGGAGAACTTACAACAATCTCTCATATTGGCATACAAACAAGCCAATACTTCTATTATTGTTTTAGATGAATATTTCATCTTCAAAGTACTCTTCAATCAGAGTACTTCAAAAAGGAAACGAAATTCCTATGTTTATCTCACTTTTTTCTGCGGTTTCAGTTATCTTTTATAAAACGGCTTTTGTAATAGCTTGATGTACCCTTTATGCTATAATTATGCCTAAATATATAGACAAAGGACAAGAATTGAGCAATAAAGAAGCAAAAACTTTAGACGAGAGAATAGATAGAATATATAAAATGGCAAAAGAGCATTATGGTGAAGTGCGTTTTGTGGGTATCAAAAGACATACCAAAATCGGTTGGGTAGCGAAAATCCAATTTGACGAATTTGATTCACTCATTGCTGAAGGTGAAGATGCCATTGATGCTTTGAAGAAATTGCGTAAACGTCTAAAAAGAATTATCGATAGATACAATATGGTGTAGTGACTACGTCAAATTAAAAATTAAAAGTTAAAAATTAAAATGAAAAAGAATATAATTATTATAGGTTTTATGGGTGTCGGTAAGGGTACAACTGCGCGTGCTTTTAGTAAAAAGTACGGAATGTATATCATCGATACCGATGACCTTATAGAATCCAAAGAGAATAAAGAAGTTAAAAAGATTTTTGAGAAGAAAGGTGAAGCCTATTTTCGTACACAGGAACAAGCTACTGCTGACTGGATAGAGAAGTGTGTGACAGGTACGTTTATCTCTTGTGGTGGTGGGTTTTATAAGGTAAATAATCTTAAAAAACTTGGTACGGTGGTACTTTTAGATGCTTCTTTTGAATGGATACATAACCGTCTCAAAACAGCGAAGAATTCGGAATCTAAACTGGCTAAGCGTCCTTTGTTTTCAGATGAAAAAAAGGCAAAAAAGCTTTATAAAGAGCGTGAAAAGGCGTATAAGAAGTTGGCTGATGTGGTTGTGGATGTTGAAAATATGACGCTTGATGAGCAGATTGACTTTATTGCTAAAAAGTGTAAGGTTTAAATTTTCTTCTTTGATGTATTGAAATTGCCTTTTACTCTAACTTGTGGCGTTGTTTCTCTCCTTACTTTTCTAGAAAAGTAAGCAAAAGTCGTCTCTATTCTCGAATCGCTTCGCTTTCAAGGTCGTTCATAGAGACAAGGCACGCTTTGCGTGATTGATGGAGGGCGCTACGCTTTTTTCTCCCAATACTCCAGTCCTTTAAAACTCATAGATAATAATCCAAAAATCATCATCGTGCTTACCATACAGTAGGGTGCTTGTTCTCTGAATGGGGCTGGGGATTGTGAGATGGTGTAGATGATGTACATCCATAGGGTAATGGCGGTAAATCCGAGTAATCTTTTGAGCCAAAGTATAAGTGTTTGTTGTGTTTCTCTTTTCATAGGCTTATTTTAGCCAAATTCGCTATAATTTTACCAATAAAAATCATAGGGTTCCCATGCAACGTTTCGAGACGTATCTTTCCGCTCATTTACCACAAGCACCAAGCTTTCATCCTGTGTATGAAGATGCATTGGGTGTGATGTTGACTGCGGGTGGAAAACGTTTTAGACCTATGTTGTTGCTTAGTATTGTAGATGCCTATGAGCCTATGCTTTATGATGGGGCTTTACCTGTAGCGCTTGCACTTGAAATGTTCCATACTTACTCACTCATACATGATGATCTTCCGGCTATGGATGATGCAGACTTGCGTCGTGGTAATGAAACACTCCATAAACGTTATGATGAGGTTACAGCTATACTTGCTGGCGATGCTTTAAATACTGATGCTTTTTTAAAGATAGCTAAGGCACCGTTGCGTGAAGATATTAAAATTAAACTTGTTACACTTCTAGCCCAAAATGGTGGGGGAGAAGGTATGGTTTTAGGGCAGGCGATAGATTGTTATTTTGAAAATCAGCCACTAAGTATCGAGCAGGTAAAAGTGCTTCATACCAATAAAACAGCTAAACTGATAGCTGCATCTTTGCAGATGGGTGCAGTCATAGTAGGGTTAGATGCTACAGTGCAAAAGGCTCTTTATGACTTCGGAATAGACCTTGGATTGTTATTTCAGATACAAGATGATATTATAGATGAAACACAGAGCGAGGAAGAAGCAGGAAAAACCACAGGCAACGATGGCGATAAAAATAGCTTTGTCAATCTTTTAGGGTTAGAACAAACTGTCCAAGAGGCAGATACTTTAGCAAAAGATTTACAAAGACGATTTGAAACGTTTGATGAGAAGCTCCAAATAGCTTTACAACCCTTGATAACAAAATACCTCAATAGACATAAGGATTAAAATATGGCAGTAATGACAGAGCAGAACAAAATGCGTAAAAAGATGGCAAATACCATTAGATTTCTAGCAGCAGATATGGTACAAAAAGCAAACTCAGGACACCCGGGTGCACCTATGGGACTTGCAGATAACACAGTGGTACTTTCTGAAAAGTTAAGTCACAACCCTAAAAACCCAAAATGGCTTAACCGTGACCATTTGGTATTTTCTGGTGGACATGGTTCTGCACTTATCTACTCGCTTCTTCACCTTTGGGGTTACGATGTAAGTCTTGAGGACTTAAAGAACTTCCGTCAACTAGACTCGAAAACACCTGGACACCCAGAGTACGGACATACTGAAGGTGTAGAGATAACCACAGGTCCTCTAGGACAAGGTATCGCCAATGCTGTTGGTTTTGCGATGGCTGAAGCTTTTACCAAAGAGCAGGTAAACTCTGAGACTTGTGAACTCATTGACCATAAAGTGTACTGTCTGTGTGGAGATGGTGACTTGCAAGAGGGTATCTCTTATGAAGCATGTTCACTTGCTGGACACCTTGGGCTAAAAGATATGGTACTCATTTATGATTCTAACTGTATTACCATTGAGGGTGATACAAGCATCGCTTGGAGTGAAGATGTAGAAGCACGCTTCTTGGCACAAAACTGGGATGTGAAGAAAATCAACGGTCACCGTTATGATGACATCGAGAAAGTACTTGATGAAGTTAAAACAGCTACAAAACCGACGATTATCATCGCCAATACTATCATCGGTAAGGGTGCTGGCGAATTGGAGGGGACACACCATACACATGGTGCACCTCTTGGAGATAAAATCATCGCTGAGTCTAAGGAAAAAGAGGGCTTTAACCCTGAAGAGACTTTTGCTGTGCCTGAAGATGTACTTCTTAGATTTAGATGTGCGATTGAGCAAGGTGAGCTTGCAGAAAAAGAGTGGATTCACAGACAAAAAGAAGCACCACTTGTAGAGCAAAATGTAGCACTTGAAAAACTGCTTAACCCAGACTTCTCTGCTATTGAATTTCCAGACTTTTCTGGAGACAAAGCGATGGCGACAAGAGACTCTAATGGTAAGATACTCAATGCCATTGCAAAAGCAGTGCCAGGCTTCTTAGGAGGCTCAGCAGACCTTGCGCCGAGTAACAAGACAGAGCTTAAAGACATGGGAGATTTCCCAAAAGGAAGAAACCTACACTTTGGTATCCGTGAGCACTCTATGGCTGCTATTACCAATGCGATGGCACTTTATGGTACAGCCATTCCATTTAATGCAACGTTCTTTGTATTCTCTGACTACTTGAAGCCAAGTGCACGTATCGCAGCACTTACACACATCCAAAACTTCTTTGTATGGACGCATGACAGTATCGGTGTAGGTGAAGATGGTCCAACACATGAGCCTATTGAGCACATTAGCCAGTTTAGAGCACTACCAAACTTCTATGTATGGAGACCAGCAGACGCAACAGAAAATGTAGAAGCATGGAGAACAGCACTTGGTATGCAAGCACCACATGGTTTTGTCCTAAGCCGTCAAAAGCTACAAACACTTAAACCTAAACGTGACTTTGGTGAAGTAAGCAAAGGTGCATACATCGTCAAAAAACGTAAAGATGCAAACTTCACACTCATGGCTTCAGGTTCTGAACTTATGCCATGTCTTAAAGCTGCATGTCACTTAGCCGTACTTGGTATCAAAGCCAACGTAGTCTCTGTACCATGTCTTGACCTCTTTAACGAGCAAGACGCAGAATACAAAAACACAGTAGTAGACCCAAGTACCAAAGTCTTAGCAGTAGAAGCTGCTACAGCGACAGAGTACTACCGCTACGCAGATGACGTACTAGGCATGGAAACCTTCGGAGCCTCAGCACCAGCAGACCTACTCTTTGAGAAGTTTGGATTTACCCAAGAAGGTATCATGAAACGTGCTTGTGCATTGATGGATGTGGAGTATAGAGAAGTGACGCTTGGAGAGTGTAAAATTTAATAGTTGATTAAGGTATATTTTCCTATAATCCAAATGTAAATGCGATTTACGTTATTGCATGGATTATCTTCTTAGGCTAGTTGCTGCTAGTCATTTGGAGACCATGGAGCCCTGTATCTCTTTTGAGATACAGGGCTTTTTTTTTGGCGTAATTTTAGGGTAGATGGTGGGATTGTCTCTATAAAAGGAGGTAATCTCGTGCAGTTTAATGACGAAGTAATCGCATTTATTGGTTATACTGTATTAGCAATGTATTATTTGATACATGTGTTGAAACACTAACCAAATATCACCGATAGCAGCAACTATCGGTGGTTATTATTCAACTCAACATCCCTCTCACTTCATCTTCATCTATCAAATCTTTATCATATTTAACCACAGCGATGTTTTCTGTTTCATTGACATAACTTTCAACAATAGCATCATGCTCTGTAAGTGCATGTACTTTTTCTCTATCAAAAATGTCTAATGGAAGATAGACATTTCCTCTGTTGTTTGGGCTAGGCATCGTTGCTACCCAGATAAACCATACTACAGCGATAACAGCAACGACGATGGCGAGTGTAGCTCTATCGTAGTGTTGCATAATCCAACCAGCGAGTAGTCCACCGATGAAGATACCTGTGTAGGCAAAGGTATTTGCCACACCAAGTGCAGCACCTTTTTGGTGTACTTTGGCAAATTTGGCAACAAAACTTTGTAACAGTGGTTCAAACATGTTAAAGCCGATGAAGAAAAGTACCACACCCAAGATGAAAACCCATGGTGTCGTTGCAAATCCCATAGCGATGAAGCCTAGGAAAATGACGGCAACTGAGATCATAAATATCTCTTTACCTTTGCCATACTTTTCACCAAAGATAGCTGCTGGAGCCATGGCGATGAAACCAAATATCATTGCAGGGAAATAGACTTTCCAAAGTTCTGCTTTTTCCCAACCAAAACCACCTTCTGTCACAGGATGCGTCATGATCACAGGGATAATGAAAAACGCCATTGTCATAATGCTTGAGTGGAACAAAAAGGTAATGTACATACGCGTAAGTGCTTTGTCTTTAAAAACTTCAAAGAACTTAGACTCTTCTTCCGAGTAGGTGTGTACGATTTTTGGAGGTTTTGGTACAGCAGTAAATAAAACACCTATTGCCATCACAGAGAGTATAGCTGTGAGCCAGAAAAGTTTGTCTATCCCCCAGTGACCACCTACAATCGGTGCGATAATCATCGCTGCAGCGAATGACATAGCAATCGTCCCACCCATGATAGCCATAGCGTGCGCTCGTTCTTCTTCTTTGACAAGGTCAGCAATCATCGCAGATACAACTGAACCGATAGCCCCTGCACCTTGCAAGAAACGCCCGATAAGAAGCATATAAATGTCATCTGAAAGTGCAGCGATGACTGAACCTGCGATAAATATGAGAAGTCCAAAGAGAAGGACTTGTTTACGTCCAAATTTGTCAGACATAAGCCCAAATGGTACTTGAAAAGCAGCTTGTGTAAGTGCATAACCACCCACAACAAGACCTGCCAAGAACGGTGTGGCACCTTTCATATCTAGTGCATAGATGGAAAGTACAGGAAGTACGATGAAAAGCCCGAAAAATCTTAGCGCTACGATGAGGCTAAGAGGCATGATTTGTTTAATCATAGTGATACCTTTAATACGATAAAATTTCTCTTATTATAGTACTAAAAGGTTAATTGTTTATGAAATTAGTATTGGCAACGGGTAACAAAGGCAAATTACGTGAATTCAAGCAGATGTGTCAAGATGAAGTAGTCCCTTTTTCAGACCTTTTGGGTGAATTTGAAATCGTAGAAGACGGTGATACTTTTGCAGCGAATGCACTCATTAAAGCACGTACTATTTATGAGAAATTGGGAGAAGAGTATATTGTGATTTCTGATGATTCTGGTATCTCACTTCCTGTGCTAAATGGTGCACCTGGTATTTACTCAGCACGTTATGCAGGTGAGGGTGTGACAGATAAAGACAACTTGTATAAACTCATTGATGCTGTCAAAGAAAAAGGACTGAAGTCTACTACAGCATATTATACAGCGGCGATTGCTATTGTCTCTAAGTATGGTGAGTATGTGGTGCATGGTTGGATGCATGGTGATGTGATAGATGAGAGTCGTGGTGAAAAAGGGTTTGGCTATGATGGGATGTTTATCCCTGCTGGATATGACAAGACATTGGGTGAATTAGATGATGATGTGAAGTCTGAGATTTCTCATCGTGGAAAGGCATTGGCGTTGGCGAAGCCGATTATTTGGATGTTGAAGAATAAATAACTTCTTTTGTTCCTTTTTTTATTTGTTGATGCAACAAATAAAGAAACGAACCCAAAAAAACAAAATGCAAATATCTGACGAGCATTATAAAGAGATAAATGATTTAACTATTTTTGGCACTATATATTGCCTTTTATGCAGTAAAAGATAAGGATTGATAGAAATGAAAAAACAACAATTTATGAAAGACCTACAAATCATCTATGATGAGTTACAACACAGACAGGGGTCTTTGAATAAGTATTATGAACTGCTTGATGAGAGTAAGACACATGACAGAGCAGATGCAGTGGTGGATGCTTTTTTAAAGCTGCTTGATATCCCTAGAGACAAAGACTCGGAGATGGCAGCACTTACGCGTATAGTAAACTTGCGTGAAGATGCTTTGGAGCAGGTGCTTGAAAAAAGTGGTGCTTCAAAAAAAGAGATAGCCATGAAAAAAGAGCTGGCGTATGGGTTTGTGAGTACTTTGCACATTACCCGTCATGAGAGTTTTATCGGCTGGGTAGAAGAGCATAAGTTATTGACACCTTTTTACCGTGCGCTTATTTTGGGTGTGCATTTTGTGGGTATTCGTCTGAGCGAGTGGCAGAGTCACTGGACAGACCATATCATCCACTCTGTCAACCTTGAACTTAATGAACTCTTTAATGGAGACGATGCCAAAGTATTTGAGATGTTACAAGGTGAATCACTGCTTGATAAAGATGAGAGTGGATGTGTGGGTGACAGATGTTATTCTGTGCTTAAAAAAGAAGACACAGGGTATAAGTCTGTAGCCTATGCAGAAGCATTTCCCGAGCAGGTAGAGGGTGTGACTACCGCACTGGAGCAACTCATCGCTCTACTGGGACAGCATGAAGATGATGTCTTTAATCAAAAGCAAGAGTGGTTAGACTATTTTGGTGCCATTTGGGAAGCATTTGGACACAAAAACCCTGATGAACTCATAAGTAAATGGGCAGAGGTAGATAGAAAGTGGATGGCAGTGAAGACACCTTTACAGGTAGGGCATCCACTAGAGTATTATGAAGATCACTATAGAAAGGCAGTAGCCCTAGAATGGGATCTGCGTATTATTAATCCTGCCTTACAAGAAGGTTCACCTACAAGACAAAATATAAAAGATTTTGCGGGTGCAATGGCAGAAGAGTTCGGAAGCCAAGCCCAAAAAACAATGGCTAAGAACCTCACACAAGTAGATGAGACACAACTTTATATCGGTCAGCCTATACTCTACTACGCAGCAGAGTTTAACGGGCTTTTCTCTGCACAGGTAGTCCCTAATGATGAGCAAGTCTCCGCCGAACTTGGCAAGAAAATCTTTGCCTACGCAGACTTTGTGATGGAGTCTAAAAAGTCTAAACCTGTAATGAAACTCTCGGTAGAGACCATGGGAGAAGCGTTTGTCAAAGCACAAAGAGAGTTGATAGACACCAACCCAGCACTCTGGCAAGAGCTTTATGATATCTCAACGGTAGGGCATGAGTATGGACACATCTTGTGGATAGATTCAGACACTGAGACCAAGATGAATGGTACAGGACAGTTTAAAAATATAGAAGAGTTCAAAGCCACATCTGGTGGGCTCATGGCATTTTTCCATAATGAACGTGATGCACTCAAAGCACATGTGGTAGATGATGTCGTAAGCCGTGCCGTAGGGCTCATGGCTTGGCGTGAAGTCGGGGAAGTGTTGCCTTACTACTGTAAAGGGTTGATACATTTAGACATACTCTTTGGCTCAGGTGTCATCAGCTATGATGGAGAGATAAAGATAGACTATAGTAAATACGATGCGATGAAAGAAGCCTATATAAACGCCTATAAAAACTTAGCAGACAACTACCTCAAAAAAGTAGATGCTAGTGAATATTTAGAGCAATATGCTGTAAAAAATGAGGGAATTTACTTGCCTAAAAATGAAAAAATAAAATCTTTTGTAGAGCACTATTATGCACGCTACAAGGAGATTGGACAGAAGACGGTGAGTTTGTAGGTTAAATTTATGTTATAATGAATTTCAAAAAAGGACTTTGTTGTGTTAGTTAGTGATACTTTTCAAAGAGTTCAAAGTCTCATAAACAAGCATGATGTGCTTATCTCAAGTCATGGATATGATGAATTGGCAGAAGATGGTATATTGGTTAAAGAGATTATTACAAGTATCAATACAGCTATAGTTTTAGAGGATTATCCTGATTTTGGAAAAGGACCGTGTTGTCTTGTGTTGCAAAGAGATACGAAGAACAATCCTATCCATGCAGTATGGGGTATTTCTATTGGGACACAAAGACCTGCTGTACTCATTACGGCATATAGACCTAGTTTAGAGAGATGGTCAGAAGATTTTACAAGGAGAAAAAATGTCAAATAGAAAACATACCAAATTGTTGCATGAGGGAAAATATGTTGCAGAAGTTGAGATTGAGATTATTGATAATGAAAATGCATGGTCACCCTATATGAGTTTAGATGATGCATTTAAACTTGATACCGTGCGTGAGTTACTCCGTGAAGATAATATCACAGAAGCTAAAAAATATGGGAAAGTGTATATTCTTAAACCTGTTGCTGCTTAAAATATGAAAACAATCTTGGAAGAGTCTCTTGTCCCGTATTAAATAGATTTGGTTGACCTCTCTAAAGTTTCTTACCTTAAAGAGATTATTCAAAAAGAGGGAATAGCGTGGCACTAGATAAAAAACTTAATGATTTTGATAATGCACTCTTACCACTTTTGAAAAATGTTTACTAAAGAATGAAAAAATAAAAGAGATTGGACAGTAGACAGTTGTTTTAAATTAAGAGAGAATAGAATTATGAATATTTATAAATGGAAAGGACATTGGAAGTATAAAGTATATACTCCAGAAGATAATACAGTTCATAGTGTTACTGTATTATCTAAGAATACTAAAAAAATAAAGTTAGTAGAAACTATAGAAAGTAAACAAAAGAGTTTCGGTGATTTTCATAAAGTAATTATTGATGAGAATATCTATGTTATTATTAGTCAAACAGTTGTCAATAAATTGGGTGATATTCTTTCTAAATATGGAATATTTTACCCTATATTTGAATTAGAAAATAATAAAACATTTTATTATTATCATGTAACTAATGTACTTGATGCAATAAATCAAGAAGAAAGTATAGTAAAATATATCAATGATATTGAATTTACTATCGAGAAACTTATCTTAGATGAAAAGAAGTTTGATGGTTCTTTAATATTTTCAATAAAAAATGATAGTAACTTAACTATTTTTATTGCAGAAGAATTAATAGAATTAGTTTCGAAATATGAGTTAAAAGGTTTCTTTTCAGATTTTCATTGTTCCGTAAAGGATAAAAAACAAAAAGAAGTGACATCGGTATATAAAGGTAAAGTTAGAAAATTCTTTATATGTGGTGATGATAGAGACTATGGTAATTGGGTATATAGAATTTTTTCACTGACTGATTTTTCAAAAAAATCTTTGGAATATGTATTGGATGAACTTATAGAATGTACAGAAAATATGCAAGAATTTCTTACCTATAGAAAAACAGCTAAAAGTAAGAAATCGTATGAATCAGCAATGTATCTTATTCGATTTAAATATCAAAATACTTTGATAGAGGAAAAAGTATTTTTTGAAAAATGTGTAAAGTTTGTTACATTACATAAAAAAATATTATAATGCTCCCCATAAATAGAACCACCTAATTCAACTTTCTTATTCCAAATGTTAGAATAAAAATAAGAAATATGAGGGATAACTTAACTTTCGCACCTAAATAATACATAAAATTCACCTCAAAACCTCTTA
>VCAW01000025.1 GCA_013607775.1 Campylobacterota bacterium
CAGTGAAATAGATCTCTATTTTTTAGCTAGTTGAACTATTTTACGAAATTATGTAGATTGATGAATCTCTATTTCGTTATTTGGGGAGGACACCCCGACCTACGTTATTATGAAGCTTCTTGAACCTGACAATGCTCACAAACCCCATAAAGGTTAATCTGCTGTTTTGTTAATTTGAAATGCTCACTGTTTGTGAGTGTGTTCAAAATAGTATCTGTCTCTTCCATACGAGGCTTATCTTCTACTTCTCCACACTCTGTACATACTAAGTGAATATGATCTTCTTTACGAAGCTCATATTTTGATTTTTTACCCTCTATGGGTACTTCAACCAAAACACCCTTTTCAACCATAAGAATAATATTTTTGTACACGGTAGCCAAAGAGAGAGAAGGATGTGTTTTAACCACTTCATCATAGATGGCTTCAATTGACATATGTCCATGTTCTTCTATGCTCTCTAAGAGTTGCATACGTTGAAACGTTGCTTTAAGATCACTCTCATTAAGCAATGTTGCATAGTCAGTCATTTCAAATCCTTTTTTGGGTTGTGCAAGAAGTCTAATATTAAAACTTAGAGTTCTTCAGCGTGTTTTTCAAGATACTCAGCAACACCTTCAGTGTCAGCTTTCATACCTTCGTCACCTTTTACCCAACCAGCAGGACAAACTTCACCATGTTCGTTAGTAAACAACATTGTATCTACCATTCTAATCATCTCATCAATGTTTCTTCCTAGTGGAAGGTCATTGATGACTGCATGTCTTACAGTACCATCAGCATCAATAAGGAAAGAACCACGTAGGGCAACTGCATCGTCAAGAAGTACATCATAGTCTCTAGCAATTTGTTTAGAAAGGTCAGCAACCAATGGGAAGTTGATACGCCCAATACCACCTTTTTCTACTGGTGTTTCTCTCCATGCAAAGTGTGAAAATTGGCTATCTACAGATACACCGATAACATTGATTCCTCTGTCTGTAAATTCTTTTGCTCTGTGAGAAAATGCAATGATTTCTGAAGGACATACAAATGTAAAGTCAAGTGGATAAAAGAAAAGTACTGCACCTTTTTCACCAAGGTTGTTCATTAGGTTAAAGTCTTCTACAATTTGTCCATCTGCAAGTACAGCTGCTGCAGTAAAATCTGGGGCTTTTTTAGTTACGATCATATTATTTCCTTAAAGATAATTTTTATTAACAAATGAATTTTATCGTATTAAGTTTAAATAGATATTAAAATGCTAACAAACCAAACTTTTTAATGAAGTTTGTATCTATATCTATCAGCCCTTTTTCCTGTAAGTCATCTAACACAGACTTCGTACAAAAAGTATCTCCCGGCCATTCTCTTTGGAAACCATCAAGGTCTCCTTTGTTTGTAGCATCTAGCATGATAAATGGTTTAAGTAGGACATCTCTGCTTGCATCAATATTGTTTGTTACTCTCCAGATAAGCATATAAGGGTCGCCTATGTCATTATTAGCTTTGTCTATAATGATAAGCACTTTGATATGTTTATAAAATGGTTCCAATTTTTGCATGAGAATAGACATAGGTTCTGTTTTTTCAACTTGCAAGATACATACCGGATTTTTAGTATGGGTAAAATACTGTTTAAGTGCAACGATATGCCTATCAAGCTTATGAAGTTTTTCATACAAGACTTCATCTGAAAGTAGCTCTTCTACCCCCTCTTCTACCTCATCACCTGTAGCATCTACACCCAACTTACCACCCACAAACTGTTCTTCTGAAGAGTGGTCTAAGTGGTCTACTATACCTTTAGTAATAAAGACTCTCTCCGGACTAAGACGGCTAAGTATATGTGTAGTGAGTGCTTCACTCTCTTCTAATTCTGGTGCATCTTCACCCACAAAGAGTGCGTGCTTCACAAAAGACATCTGCCCTACACCCCAAAATGCATGCATAAACTGCATCGCATGCCCTTTGTAAAGTGTTTTCATTTTTGCCATAATAAGGTTATGGAATACCCCATTCTCAGGCATATTGTAGTCTATGAGGTCAGGCGCCATGGGCTTAAGCATAGGCAAGAACACACGTTCTGTTGCCCACCCCATATACTTGTCTTCCAAAGGTGGTTTACCTACGACAGTTGCAGCAAAAACTGGATTTTTTTTCATAGTAATAGTCTCTACCTCCATCACAGGGAAAGGCTCTTTAAGCGTATAGTAACCTGTATGGTCACCAAAAGGCCCTTCTATTTCCATAAGTTCAGGGTCTACGAAACCTTCTATGACGATATCCACATCTCTAGGTATATAAATGTCATTGGTGATGGACTTCACTAGTTGCGCATTTTTGTTACGTACAAAGCCATACAGTAACATCTCAAACATCCCATGAGGCATAGGTGCCTGCCCACACCAAATATAAAGCGGGTCACCACCTATGGCGACAGTGACTGGCATCTTTTTCCCTGCACGTTGGTACTGGTCAAAAAAGTGAGACGCATCTTTGTGTATCTGCCAGTGCATACCCAGTCTGTTTTTGTCATACTGTTGTAGTCTGTACATACCGAGATTTTGCATCTGTCCATCCAAACTTTGGGTATAAACCTGCCCCATCGTAATGAAAGGTCCACCATCCTCTTCCCATGTTTTAAGTATGGGTAACTTGTCTAAATCTACCTCTGCTTTGGGAATGATAACTTCTTGACACTCTCCCTTAAACTTCAAGCGTTTGGGAAATACATTTTTAAGCGAAAAAAGCTTAGGTATCATGGCAAGTTTTGCCTTGATCCCTTTAGGCGGTTTGAGCTTTAAGAGTTCTTCTATCCCCTCAGCAACAAGGTCTGGATGTTTCCCAAATATTTTCTCTGTGAGTGCTTTGTTTGCAAAAATGTTCATCAGCACAGGCATGTCATAACTGATATCTTTTGCTTTATTGATAGGGTTGGTAAAGAGTATAGATCTGGAGTCATCCATTTTAACCTCTACATATGCGACATGAGGGATTTCTAGTTCCACGTCTAAAGGTTCATCAATTATTTTTAAATTACCATTCTCTTTTAGCCACTGTACTACGTCTTGCATTGTTACATCCCTCTATTAGACTTCTTACAAAACTATACAAATGTCTATATTATTTATTGCGCATCATCTTTTATTAAATACTCTCTTGACTTAGCTATTACTAGGACTTCGAGATTATTTAACAAAATCTAATGCATACTAAACAATATTTACAAAATGTATAGTTTGGCAAAAAGTCTGTTATTTATCTCAAAGATTATATCTATAAAGTAATTTATATTAGATGATTATGTTATCATATATAAGTGAACTATTAAAAATATATAAGGATATTTTTCTCTTATGAAAAAGATAATAAAAACAATACTTTTTTCACTCTTTTTTATCATAGGATTACTCTACTATATTGTCTATACCGATTCTGGTAAAAAGTTTTCTTACAATGTACTCAGTTTTATCATTTCCCAGAAAGTACATTTACAGACAAAAGTGACCGATATCAATTTAACAAACTATCCTTATATGACAGCTTCTTTACTAGTTGAAGATATGTATCAACTTGATATTGATGGATACTACAAAAACAAACAATTTGACATGCACTATACACTCAACAGCCATTGCATAAAGAGTGATGTTTGCAAGATAAAAGGTGATGTTGAAATAGAAGGTAATTTTAAAGGCCCTAAAAAAAATATTCTCATTACGGGTCAAGGGATAGCCTTAGATGGAAATATAAGCTATACAGGGATAAAAGAGCGCCATGCTTTCAGTGATATCAACATCGATATCCAAGAGATAAACTCGACCAAACTCTTTAAACTTTTAGGACAAAAAGCAGAATTTAACGGAAAAGCAAATGCCTATATACATTTTGACAAGCTCTCTTCAGATGTACGTAAAGGCTTTTTATCCTACGCTGTGAAAGATAAAGACTACCATGGACTCAAAGTTGATTTTAAAACACACATCAATGTTAACAACAAAAAGCATACTTTTACCATACATCTCAAAACACCTACTGCTACACTGACCCTATTAGAAGGAAAATATAATCAAGAGAAACGTGAAGCCTCAGCCATTTATACTTTAGACATACAAAATGTGGAAGACCTCCATGACTTTTTAAAAGTAAAATATGCAGGGCCTTTCTACTCTGTAGGTACACTCAGTTATAACCATAAAAAAATAGGCTTACATGGTTTTTCTAAAAGTCTCGGTGGCATGTTAGACTTAGTACTGAAAGACGATAAACTACATTTTTATCTTCATCATACGCCACTTTCTCCACTCTTAACCAAACTGCATACAGACTCAGTACTACATACAAATATTACAGGAGAAGGCGTCTATAACCTACATGAAAAAACACTTCAATTTGATGCCAATCTTGATAAAGTCCAATTTATAGAAAGTAAACTCACCCGTTCTATACATAACAAACAACACATTGACCTTGCAAAAGAAGTATTTGACCATAACCATATACATGTAAGAAATGTTGATAAAAAAATATTTACAGATCTCTATTTAAATAATAAAACAAACCACTTGCACTTTGTAGATACCTATGTCAACAGTGATAACAACTCTATACGAAGTAATGTAGACTTGAAGATGGCAAACTATTATCTAAAAGGTGACCTCTTCCTCAAAATAGACAAATATACCTCCTCCAATGATACCTATGTCAACTTTAAAGGTACGATGCAGAGACACTACAATGTAACACTAAGAGGATTAGTCAACTCAGACTGGACAAGCATGGACTATAGTGTGAGTGCCGCACGTTTACCAAGTCACATCTGTACGATTGTAGATGATGTCAACCTTACAGGACATGTCAATGGACCCTTAAAACGTCTACACATTGAAGGCTACGGTACAGCGATGAATGGAAATGTAAGATATGATGGCGTTAAAATAGGATCAAACTATGAAGATATTCGTGTCACACTCAAAGATGTTCATGCACAAAAGCTCTCTACACTACTAGGTCATCCTGAACTTCCTTTTGGTAAAGTAGATGCAGATATTAATTTTAAAAAAGTCTCAGAAGAGACACAACAGGGAAAGATACATTATCTTCTTAGAAATTCAAAACTATATACACTGCCATTTACACTAGATGCTGATGTAGATGTACATAACCAAAAACAAACCTTCACTGCAGACTTCCAACTTGCCAATGCAAAAGTCCACTTAAGTAAAGGTTTTCATGATGCTGACAGCAACGAAACTCGTGCTTTTTACACTTTAAATGTCAAGGATTTAAAAGCATTTAAACCTCTCTTTGGTTATGCCTACAGAGGTCCATTCTATGCCATGGGAGAAGTAAAGTACAACAAAAATATAAGCATACAAGGTCTCTCTAAAAGCTTTGGAGGTATGACGGAATTTAACTATTATGAAAAAGACCTCAACATAGATTTGGAGCGTGTTTCACTCAAACAGTTTATGCAACTTTTTCCCTACCCTCCACAGCTAGATGCAGAGACCAATGGAACCATACATTACAACTTCCCTAAAAAAACACTGACTGTAAAAACTAGATTAGACCATACAACCTTTTTACATACAGATACTGTCGATACCATTTACCAAAAAGCTGGGGTCAATATGCTCAAAGAACATTTCAACAATGCCATCTTAGAAGCAAAATATAAAAACCATGTTGTTACAGGTAATGTCATTATGGATAGAGGAACCAGCCACTTCTCCCTGACCAATACGATCATAGATACTAAGCACAATACCATTAATGCCTATTTTGATTTCAAGATGCAAAAGCAGGCATTTTCAGGAAAAATATATGGTGATTTAAAACATCCAAAAGTCAATCTTAATATGCAAAAACTCATCCGTCATGAAATGGATAAACAACTGGACTCCTTTATGGGGGAAGGAAACAGGAAACTGATGGAGAATATGCCGATGGGTGGAGTGGCAAAAGATGTCGCCTCTGGTATGGGTGGTGCTTTTATGGGAATGTTCTTTTAATCCGTCAAAAAATTTTAACACTCTATATAATCTAGACATTCACAATGGGTTCAATTATAATATGCTATGATACGCCCTGAAACTATAGGGGTCTCATCATATGTTTATTTTTTTTAAATATTTTGTCTATTTTCTTATTTTTCTTTCACTCCTACTCTTCTATTTTCTTTTTACCCCACTTGGTCATGCCAATATCTATCACTTCATAGGTGAAAAACTAAGTAAAAAAAATGGTGTGCATATTGAAGTACAGTCCATTAATATAGCCTACTATCCGCAAGTACGTATGGTCTTAAATATTGAAAAGAAAGCAAAACTTACTTTATGGGGACATCTTGATGATGCTTTGGTAGACATGGACTATAGACTCAGTAGTGACTGTATAGCAAGTGAGCATTGCCAAATAGATGATGATATAAAGATACAGGGACATGTCAAGGGACCTTTTACAAAACTTTTCATTACAGGAAAAGGTAAAGCACTGGATGGTAATGTGACTTACCAAGCTGTTAAATATACAGAGAAAGTCGAAGATTTGGTACTGCATATGCACGATGTTAATGCTACAAAACTTGCCCACCTTTTAGGTCAGGAAGCCTTCATAAAAGGTAAAGCTGATGCCAAAGTAAACTTTTCGTTTATGGATGATAATGAAAAGCATGGTACGATTGTCTACAATGTAGCAGACAAAGACTTTAGAGGTATCCCACTGCACCTGCATAGTAACATCAACATAAGTAATGACCAACACACCTTTACCATAAAAGTAAATTCTCCTTATCTTACGCTAGACATAACCAGAGGCAGTTACAACCAAGAGAGTAAACAAGCAAAGGCTTTTTATGTGCTTGACATTAAAGAGTTACATAAACTCAAAAAGCTTCTAGGGTACGACTACAATGGATCTTTTTATGCACGAGGTGAGATGATGTATACGAATAAGGTCAAAATTACTGGTCTCTCTAAGAGTTTTGGTGGACTGCTAGATTTTGTGTTTGAAGATAACCAGTTAAAGATGCAACTAGACAAAGTCTCACTTGCTGATATTATGCATCTCTTTCCCTTCCCTTCTATGCTCGATGCAAATACAGATGGGACTGTAACCTATGACTTTACACATGAAACACTTGATGCACATACCACACTCAATCAAGCAAGATTTCTTCCTAGTAAACTTGTAGATGTTGTTAAGAAAAAATCTCATGTCAATATGATGAACGAAACCTTTGACAACTCAAAACTTGATTTATCTTACCATCATAATGTCATACTTGGTAACTTAAAACTCATCAACCCTCGTAACCATGTCTATTTAACTAGTACCAAGATAGATACAAATCAAAGTACCATTAATACCTACTTTGACTTTAAAATGCAACATCAAGAGTTTGCAGGGAAAGTTTATGGTTCGCTAGATAACCCTAAAGTAAATCTCAATATGCAAAAACTTGTTCGGTATCAAATGGATAAACAGGTAGATAAAATGATAGGAAAAGATGGAAGAAAAATGATGGAGCACATGCCTATGGGAGGCGTAGCCAAAGATATTGCTACAGATATGGGCGCTTCATTTATGAAGGTATTCTTTTAAAAAAATAAAGACTCAAACGACTGGTCGTTTTAAAGCCTTTCAGGCATCTCGTCTTTAAAGGCAATACTCTCTGCTTTTTCCAAGATATCCAGTGCACCTTCAGCTATCATCTCTTTGGCAAGTTGTGTACCTAAAGTATCACATTGACTTACTTTAGAGCTAAGCTCTTTATGCATAATATTAGTACCGTCAGGGTAACCCAGCATAGCCTTTACTGTAATCTCTTCACCACTAATAATGGCATTAACAGCTACAGGTGCTGAACACCCTGCACCTATGGCAGAGACAAAGTCACGTTCTAGTTTGGTAGAGATAAAACTATTATTGTCATTTAAACTCATAGCAATTTCACGTACTCTGTCGTTTGAAGATACTATTTCAATGCCCAATGCAGCTTGTCCCATAGGTGGGATAAAAAAGTCCAGTTTTTCCACAAAAGGAATGTCTTTAAGTAAATCAAGTCTGTAAAGACCAATATATGCAAGGATAATCGCATCATACTGCCCTTCTTTTAGCTTTCTTAGTCTTGTGTTAACATTTCCTCTAAGTTCTTTCACTTTAAGGTCAGGACGGCGTTCTAAGAGTTGCATACGTCTACGTAAGCTTGTGGTTCCTACTGTTGCACCCTGAGGAAGTTCATCTAAACTTTTATAGGTATGAGAAAGAAGCACATCACTCTGGTCCTGACGTTCTGTAATCGCACAAAGTTCTAGCCCCTTAGGAATGTAGGTAGGGACATCTTTTAAAGAGTGTACAGCAAGATGTGCATTCCCTGCAATCATCTCATCTTCAAGCTCTTTGGTAAAATGCCTTTTTCCACCTATAAGCGCCAAAGGTTTATCAAGTATTTTATCACCTTTAGAGGTGATTTCATTGAGTTCTACGGTAACCTCAGGAAAGGTCGTTTCTATACGTTCTTTAATATGGTATGCCTGCCAAAGTGCAAGATTACTTGCACGTGTTGCAATTATTAATGTTTTCAATGTCTTCACTTTATAAAAAATTTTTATCTTATTTGTTTAGGTTAAAAAAACGATATAAGTTTTTTATAGCCATCACGCATTTTATCCCATTTACCATCTATATACACAGTTGGTGTACCAGAAACCATCATTCTGCTTGCGGCATCAGTATCTGCTTTGAGTGCATCTTTCACTGCTTTAGCATTCACTTTTTCTGCATTTATACTATAACCCGTATGGGATTTTACAGCAGACAATACTTTCGTCATATTTGTCTCTTGCGGTTTTATTTTTAAAGTGTACATCTTTTCAACCACATCTGTTTTACCTTCTTCCTGTGCCAAGTGCATCACACGTGTCAAGATACCAGATACAGGATGGATACGTAACAATGGTAAATGATAATAATAAAGTGCAATTTTTGAAGGGTTCTCTTTTGCAGCCTTTAGAATATCAGGAACCACTTCTTTACAGAAAGGACACTGAGGATCTGAAAAAACAAGTATCTTATGCTTCGCATCTTTATTTCCAAATAAAAGATGTGCATCATCATACATTCCGTCTGGTACGCTTGGTTTTATTTCATCTCTATAATCTTTATCTGTTTTTAAATTTACCAAATGTCCTGTCACCATACCATCTTTAATAAACATAGTCTCTGGCGCATGAATATCTTTTTTCTTATATTCTAAATCCATGTTTGTTAAGAGTATTGTCCAACCTGGTAAATCTTTATGGGTTGTAGACTCAATAACAGTCACACCTTTTACTTTTACCTGTGGGTTTTTTACCACAGATTTCTTTATATAATTTACGAGTGTTTTATTGTCTGGTTGTGTATTTGCACTAAGAGCTACGGTCGCTACGACTGTGCTCATCAATAATTTCGACATCAATGACATCATCTTCTCCTTGTGTTTGAAAGTTGTTATTTGCTGACTCAGGTGTTATTTTAGCAACAAATTGTAAATAGAATGTGTAAGCCAAAGCAATAAGCCCTAAAAAGTCTGAAAATACCCCTGGAATCATCAACAATATTGCTGCTACAAAGTAAGACATACTTGCATTTTGAAACCTGCGCATATCTAACTTTCCCTGTTTTAAGTTATGCATGTTACTCATCATCGTCAAAGAAGAACGTTTTAAAAGTGCCATCCCTAACATAAAGCTCCCCATAATCCAAATTGCAGACCATGCAAACCCTATCACTTCACCTGTTTTAAGAGAAAGATAAAGTTCTATAAAGAAGAAGGGAACAAGAAGAAATATCATCTAGAATTTACCTTCTAAAAATGATAAAATCTCTTCACTTGACATCTCTTCTTTAAGCATCCCATCTCTGGTCATAAACTCAACCATACCATCTGCCAACTTTTTACCTATAAGTACACCATGTGGCACACCCATAAGTTCAAAATCTTTTATTTTAGGGCCAAAACGCTCTTTTCTGTCATCGAGTAAAACATCTACACCTTTAGACTTCAGTGTTTCATAAAGTTTTTCACCCAGTGCTACCTGTGCTTTATCTTTAATGTTAGAGATAATGATATGTAGGTCAAATGGCGCAGACTCTTTTGTCCAGATACATCCTTTATCATCATGATTTTGCTCGATGATACCAGCAAGCAAACGGCTCACACCGATACCATATGTACCCATCACCATTGGTACAGACTTACCATTTTCATCCAATAAATTACATCCTAGCGGTTCAGAATATTGTGTACCTAGCTGGAAGATATGCCCTGCTTCTATCCCTTTGGTGTAAGTCAATGCACCACCACAGTGGATACAAGCATCACCCTCTTGCACTGCAGAAATATCTGCAAAAGAATCTTTATGCCTTTCTTCTATTAAACTCATACCTTTAAAAATTTTATTTTTAGAATTTGCTCCCATAATCAAATTATGTTGATTTTTCAGACCATTATCAATTCGATAAATAGCATCATTAGGAAGAGAATTATAGTCGCCGATTATTGGACCTGCTGATGATAGTCCACTATCCTCTATTTCTTGTTGTGTAGGATCAACTAATTCCAAAGCACCAATGCTATTTGTTGCTTTAGTTTCTTCCAAATAATCAGTACCTCTTAAAAAGAAAACTACAATTTTGGTTTCATCTTTAAAAATTGCTTTTTTATAAATTTTTTTAACAAAGAAATACTTATCTTTTCCTAAATAATTACTCAAATTCTCTATGCTACTATCATCAAAAATATATTCTTCTTCAACATAATTAGTGCTTCGAATACTAGTATCATCATAAATTTTCAATTTTTTTACAGCAGCTTCAATGTTTGCACCATATTTACAGTCAGGACAGACAACAATGGTGTCTTCTCCTGAGTCAGCAAGTACCATAAACTCTTTAGACCCTGAGCCACCTATGGCACCAGAGTCTGCTTCCACAACTCTAAACTCCAGTCCAAGACGTGTAAATATTTTTTTATACGTCTCTTCCATCAGTGCAAACTCTCTATGCATATCTTCAACACTTGCATGGAAGCTATAGCCATCTTTCATCAAAAATTCACGCCCACGCATCAGTCCAAAACGAGGACGTATCTCATCACGGAATTTGAGGTTTATTTGGTAGAGGTTCAATGGAAGTTGTTTATAACTCTTTACACTCTGGCGTACTAGGTTTACCATCATTTCTTCATGTGTTGGGCCTAGTATAAAATCGTTATTTTTACGGTCTTTAAAACGCAGTAACTCTTTACCATACTTCTCTAGACGTCCACTCTCTTCCCAGAGTGTCGCAGGCGTTACAAAGGAAAGTGCCACTTCTTGACATCCTGCTTTATCTAACTCATCTTTGACAACAGCTCTAACTTTGTCAAGTATCTTTTTACCCAGTGGTAAGAAGTTGTAAAGTCCAGAACCTCCAACAGACTGAATGAAGCCACCACGAATAAGGTAGATATGGCTTGCTAATGTTGCATCATTTGGTGTCTCTTTACTTGTTGGTACGAGTAGTCTTGAAAATCTCACGCGTTGTATCCTTTTGTATGGTGGTCATTTTTATACTGTTTAAAGTCTATATTTTCTGTGTCTATGTTAAACATACGCTTCACAGACTCAATGCAGTTTGCATTTTTCTTTTGAGTAGATGATTTACGTAAATTTTGTGTGGGGTCATGTAAGAAACGTTTGAACATCTGCTCTGCCATCTTACGCATATTTGCCTCTGACTCTGCAGGAACAAACCCTTTTTTTATGGCACGCTTCATCTCTTCATCTATGGCATCACTTACATGTTGACGCATTTGCTTAATGACTGGCTCTATAGAAAGTGCTCTAAGCCAAGCATAAAACTCTTCTTTATAGTTTTCAACTATTTCAGCTGCACGCACAGCTTGTTCTTCACGTAAAGCATGATTTGTTTGCGAGATGGCACGTAGGTCGTCTATACGGAAAAGCTGTAACTTCTCCATATCCATATCTTCTATGTCTCTAGGAATTGCCATATCAAACCACAGTCTGTTGATAGAGTCGTTTTCTATCATCTCTTTGGTGACCACTGGCTCTTTTGCTGAAGTTCCAGAGAAAAGTAAGCGATAACGGTTGATATATTTTCCAAGTTTATCATCCGTATCTGCCTTAACATTCTCTCCCAAAGTATGCGCGACAAGTTCTACTTTTTCAAGGTCACGTCCAAGCATCACCACATCACATCCAGCACGCAAAAGATGTTTGGCTGCAAGCACACCCATCTCACCAGCACCAAGTACCACACCTGTCATTCCTGCCATGTTATCGCCCAATATTTTATAGGCTTGTGCCACCGCTACAGAAGCGATGGAGATAGGATTTTGAGAGATGTTTGTTGCGTTACGTACTTCTGCTGCACATTTTACAGCATACGATATGAGACGGTTAAGTTTACGTCCTGCTGTCTTATTTTTATGTGAAAGCATAAATGCTTCTTTTACCTGCCCTGTTATCTGAGATTCGCCTACAACCAAAGAGTCCAAAGAAGAAACCACAGAAAAAACATGTTGTACTGCCTCTTCATCGTCAAAACGTACAGCTGTCGTTTTAAGTTCATAAAAATTTAAGTCACTCTTTTGAGCCATAAGACCTAAAATAGCATGAAAGGAGGAGAAATTATCGCGTGTTGCGATGACTATTTCCACACGGTTACATGTTGAGATAATAAACGCTTCATGTACAAATTCAAATGCCACAAGTAGATTGAGCATCTCAATTTTTTCTTCTTCATTGGCAAAAGCCAATTTCTCTCTCATTCCCTGGTCACAGTTTTTATGTGAAAAACTCACTACTTGATAGTACATTAAAAATCCCTCTCTATCATCGCCATTGCGATACTACTGAGCACACTTTCGCCACGTGCATCCATGAGCGCTATTGCCTCTTCTATGAGTACTTTAGCTTCATTATAACTCTTTTGTATTACACCTGTGTTATGCATCATAGACTTAATCCATGTTTTTTCATCTTCAGATAAAACTTTAGCATGCAATGACTTGAGTCTTTTCTTATCGTCACCGTTCAACGCTTCATAAAGGTATATGTACGGTAGTGTTGTTTTACCTTCAACAAAATCATGTAATGCAGGCTTACCCAAGGTCTCGGCATCCATTGTAATATCAAGAAGATCATCTATCATTTGAAAAGCGATACCTAAATTACGCCCGTAGGTCATATAGGCATTTTTATCTTTACCTGCGAGCAAGGCTGCTGCACCTGCACATGCTTCCATGAGAGAAGCTGTTTTTTGATAAATCATCTCTAAGTAAATGGCTTTATCTGTGTTAAATGTTTTTGAGAGTGAAACATCTTTGAGCTCACCAAGGCTGAGTTGTACTACAGCATTGGAAACTATTTTAGCCACATCCGGGCTAATGTTATTTAACTCTAAAAAACCTTTTGAGTAGAGGATATCCCCTAACATAATGGCAGTTTTATTGCCGTACAGTGCATTGAGAGAAGGACGTGAACGTCTTGTATAGGCATCATCTATAACATCATCATGTAAAAGACTTGCTGCATGTATCATTTCGACAATAGCTGCCGTTTTGACCACAGCCAAAGAATGACCTGCAATTTTCAAAATGAGTTTTGCACGTAATCTTTTACCCTGAGGAAGACTGGCATACAGTGATGCCACTTCTTTGTCATTTAAGTCTGCTATAAACTGTTCTATTTTTCTCTCTACTGCACTTAGCACGGTTGATTTACCTTATTCACACTGGGTTACGATACGACCGACAAGGTCTATAAATACTGACCCTGTTCTACCATCGATATCTTCATCAATCACCGTTGAATCTATCTCACGTTTAATATCCTGTTCAGTTATGCCTCTCTCTTCAAGCATACGCTCAACCACAGCGAGTCTTCTAAAGACTGCTTCTATCTCTTTTTCAACCACATTTTGATTGGCTGTTTTTGCTATCTCAAAGTAAGAAGACTGAGGTGTTCTACCCCAAAAATCATCTTTGTAATCTCCGTAATCATCATCTTCATCTGTATAATTGCTCATGTTGTATCCTAAATTAATTTATTTTTTTTAAAAAGTCAATAATTATAGCCAAATAGCTTTAATAAAGGAAAAATACTCTTCAAGTTTAAGAAAGATACTCGTTGATAGGTCTAGGTTCACCCAAATACATACCTTGTGAATACCCAATACCCAAATGTTTTACCTTCTTATAAATCTCTTCATCTGAGACAAATTCAGCCACCAACATATAGTCAAAGGTATCTGCAAGATTTTTAAGAGATTGAAGCACTAGCATTGCATGCTCTTCATGTGTATGAAGCTCCTGTGTCAAGCTCCCATCAATTTTTAAGATATCAATATCTAGACACATCAGGTATCTATAATTTGCATAACCACTACCAAAATCATCGATGGCAATTTTAGAACCATATTCTCTTAACGCTTGAAAAATATCTGAAACTCTATCATAATCTTGAATCTCATTCTCTTCAAGAATCTCAAATGTTAATCTCGGTGCATATGCTTGATGTTTGACCAAATATTCATTAATTAATTTCATCATATCAATATTATAAAGATCATCCAAATCAAGATTCATACTGATTTCAATTTGAGGATATTGTTCCAAGGTTCTAAATACATCTGACAATACCAATTTACTCATCTTTATATATTGACTTGTTCCTTTAATAAGCTGCATAAACTGAAAAGGTGAAATTAATTTATCTGAATCGTCTTTATCTATTAAGCGCGCTAATGCTTCATATTTCACAATTGTTTTACTCTCAGTATGGTAGATGGGTTGATATAGACATACAAGACGTTCCTCTTCCAATGCCTCTTTGATATAGTCTATATCATTGTATTTAATACCATCATAGGTATCCATACCTAAAATACTTAAGGCATTTTTACCATGACTCTTAATCTTGAGCAATTCTTCATCTAAGAAGCGTAATGCATGTTGTATAGAGTATGATTCATCCGGTAAATTTATCGCACACATTGAAACTTGTAAGCGAATCATCTCTTTATCAATAAAATAATATTTTTGACCTACCGTTTGAAATAACCTATCGGCTAAAGCACTTAAATCTCCATCTTCTTTAGGACAAAATATCAAAAATTCTGTTCCTACAGTTCGTACTACCTTGGCATTTCTACCTAAAGTTTCATTCATTCTTTCCACAAATGATTGAATCACTAAATCACCAAAGGCATTACCATACTTTTTATTAATCTCTTTGAACTCATCTATATCTATCAAAAACAGATAATATTTTCCGACATGGTGACGGTCAAAAAACTCATTTAAATAATATTTAGTATAGGCTGATGTCAAGCTGTCTTTAATCAACGCCTGACGTGTTTTATAATAACGATAGGCAATAAATATTAATATCAGTAAAGCCAACAAAAGGAAAAACTGCATCACTCTTACTACGGTCACCAATGGAGAGTTAAAATCACTTAAATAGGTTGCATACTTTTTAGATAAATCTAAAACCAATAATGCTTTTGTTTTTCCCTCTTCTTTAAAAGGATAAACCAAAGAAACCCATACACCTTCAACTTCATCATTCTGTTTTACAATTGAAATATCACCTTTTTTATAGACTTCATCAAACTGAGTACTCTTAGGAAAGAAAATGCTTCCATACTCCTCTGGATGTTCTTTATCTCCATCCAATACAAAACGATAATGCCCTTCAGAATCTTTTGACAATAAAAAGATATAACGAAACTGTTTGGTTACAAAAGCCTCTAATATTTGATTGAGCTCTAAACGTGCTTCTGGTTTTTTTTCAGTGACTGTTCTAGTTTTCCCTCTGTACGAAGATTAATCAATCTTGCAATTTTTTATGCATACTGTTCAGATTTAATTAGTTCATCATTTTTAAGTTTATTGGTGTTTTGTGTCGTTGATATTTGTAAAAAAACAGCAAAAATAATGAGAAGTACCAGCAATAGCCCAATAAATTTATCTATAGGTTGTTCTTTCATAGTTTCTCAATAATAAATTTACGATAACTGCTTGAAAGTGTTATATCATGATTTTTTAATCTTTTACCAATAAATAGAAGTTGAGAACGCCCTTTACGCCAGTAAAAGGCTCCCACTATTTCATTATAATAATGATACGTGGAGTTATAAAACATATCTTTTTAGAAATATGTTTACTATCGATCCTTTTTCATGCTATTTTTATATTAATCCAGCTCAGATCTTTGATCCTCAAGTGACAGTAGGAATTACGCAAGAGATAGCTTATCATGATAAAATGAATGATGCACGTTTTATGATGTTTTTACTCAAAGAAACCAATAATATTATAGATCTTGAAAATATTAATACTTCCACTTCTTTAGTTTCCATTATAAACTATGATTATAAAATAGATATAGATACTAAACTCAATACACAATTTTCCTATGCACGTTATTTTGATGTGAGAAACTTGGGTGATATAAATGCTTATAGCAGTTATATGCTGTTAAGTAATCAATATGAAAATCTCAGCTTTTATAATGGTGTTGTGTGGAACTATGACAGTGTGAGAAGTACAAATTATTTTGATTGGACAAGTTCTATCTCTTGGGATATAACTGAGGACTTAACTTTTACTCTTAAGGGTGAAAATCTTTTTGATAAAGCACAAACGGATACTATTTTCCGGATTAATCCCCAAACTGGTAGTATGATGCAACCACTGTCTGTAAGCCCTATAGAACAACGTGTAAGCATTGAAGTGGAGTATCTGTTTTGAAAAAGATACTACTATTCATCCTCATCACAAACTGGACTCTTTTGGCATGGGATAAAAATAGTACAGTCAAAATGTATCATCATTTGTTTCATTCTATAGTAAAAAAGTCAGATATCAAAGTGTATACGGTAGATAAAGAATATCTAGCTGTATTTTCTGGAGTAGATGATTTTATCATCGTGAATAAAGCTGAAGATGCTGATATAGTCTTAATTACTAACAAAGAAGACATATAGAGATTGAGAAAAAAAGGAATTTCGTCTGGTACTATATTGTTTGCAACATAATATAGACTTTTAAAATTATATAAATATCCCAAACGTATCTGCATTAAATTATCATCATCAAACTTTGCATTTCTTGTGACGTAACTATATTTAATTCCCAAAGTAATGAGTTAATTCTCACTCAATTCATATTGATCTTGCACAAAAGCAGACAAAATACTTTCTTGATTAAAATTAGGAAGTACTTCACCTAAGCCTTTTACACGAAGAGAATCCAAACTCTTTACTCTTCCCTTTGTTCCTAGAGCAAGATGATGTTTTCCTATGATATTTTGATAACTAAGTTCTGCACTGTAAGTACTGTTTTTTGTCGTAGTATAGAGTGTCTTTGTAAACAAACCTCCTGCTATAAGCAAAGGAATCTCATCTTCTTGTCTCAAATCTGTATTCAAATAATCATACGCTATTTTAGCATTCCAGTGTGCATCAAAGTCAATACCATAATCTAAATGAACGTTCAGATTATCCATTTCAGAAACTAATGGCGTGGCATCATAACTTAAACCTGCAAGGGTATCTGATTTTTTATTGATAAGTTGAAAATGAAAGATTTGATTTTCTGTTTTTACATAAGAGAAAATCTGAGTTCTGTCAAAATCTCTGGAAAGTGGAGTATCTGTATCATTTGAAATTTTTCCACGCTTCACTTTACTATGAGAAAGGTTCACCATATAGGAGAATCCTTCTTCTTTATCTCCATATCCTAAAGTTTGTGTATCGCCACCCCTATGGTCTCCGATAAGACTTATCTTCCCGCCACTGTCACGTTCAGGAATCTTAGAGTAAATAAAAATAGTCATATAGGCAGGCTCAACTGCTGTTGCAAAAGAAGGAGGTATACTATAAAATTCTATATGGTCAGCAAAATCTATATTGATATCGCCATACTGTACAAGTCCACTTCCCATCCATCCTTGGGTAATCTCAACACCATCCACATATATTCTTATAAAATTTGCACTATAAGGAGAAATGCCCCAGAAGTTAGAGGATCTGGCAAACCATATCTGTTTTCTTTGTATTGTGTAATAGGCATGGTTTTCAACACATCTTTCAGTGTTTTAGCATGCATACGCTCAAGTGTTTCTCGCGTATAAAGAAGTAAATGTCCTTTATTTTTATCGATAGTGCTTTGACTGAGAGCATTTTTCTCAGAAAATTCATCCATCAACTCTTCTACACTACTTGCCTGTAAAAAAAGCGTAGAGAGTACTATAGCAAGAATAGAATATTTGAAAAAATATTGCATAAAATAAATCCCTTCCCTTTTGAATCTCATTTCACGTTAACATATCATAACATATATCATTAAAAATAGTATCGATTAAGAATAAACTTTTAAAAATGCTTAAATAAAACGTTTATTTCCCGTGTTGCTCCACAAAACTTTCATAGTCACCTTCAAAGTCTATAATCGACCCATTTTCGTTGATTTGAATAATTCTGTTCGCAAAAGCATCAATGAGTTCTCTATCGTGAGAGACACAGATGACCCCGCCTTTGTAGTTGTGAAGTGCTTCACCTAATGCAACGATGGCTTCAAGGTCTAAGTGGTTATCTGGCTCATCCATGACCAAGAAGTTTGCAGAATCCATCATCATTTTACTAAGCATGACACGGTGTTTCTCTCCACCGGAACAGGCATCTATCTTTTTCTTCTGCTCCTCTCCAGAAAAGAGCATACGTCCAAGTGTTTTTCTAATGTCATCTATATGCCATTTAACATCAAAGCCTTGTATCCACTGTGGTAACTCTTCGTCACCTACTACCAAGTCTGTCGTATTTTGAGGGAAATAACTGTAGGTAATGGTTTGTCCCCATTTCATACTACCTGCGTCTGGTTGTATCTCTTCCATCAGAATTTTAAGCAGTGTTGTTTTACCCACACCATTTCCACCAATGAGAGCTATTTTATCACCCGCATTTACTTTAAAACTAAGATTTTCAAATACTGTTTCGCCATCATAAGACTTTGAAAGATTTTCTACATCGAGTATTTCATTTCCTATGTCACGGTGTGGTTTAAACATAATAGACGGGTCACGACGGGAAGAGAGTTTAATCGCTTGTACATCTAGCTTATCAAGTTGTTTTTGACGTGAAGTTGCTTGTTTAGCCTTTGAAGCATTCGCCGAAAATCGCTTAATAAAACTCTCTAATTCTTCTTTTTCCTTAAGCCCTTTTGCTCTGTCTATCTCTGCTTGTTTGGCTATGAGATTTGCTGCAATATACCACTCATCATAGTTCCCAGTAAATTCACGTATATTTTGGAAGTCAAGGTCGAGTATATGTGTCACAACACCGTTTAAGAAGTGTCTATCATGAGAGATAACCATCAATGTACCCTCATGTCGCTTAAGTTCTTGTTCTAACCACGAGATGGTACCCATATCCAAGTTGTTCGTAGGTTCATCTAAGAGTAAAACATCTGGTTTCAAAAAAAGTACTTGTGCAAGTAAGATTTTGAACTTGTCTCCTCCAGTAAGAGAGGACATAAGTTCTCCATGCTGCCCTGCAGGAAAGCCTAGAGATTGAAGCAATTTTTCTATCTTGACATCAGACTCATAGGTAGGGTCTTCATCGGCACAAATCATCTCAAGTTCACCTAGGCGGTTATTGACCTCATCAGACTCAAAGTCCCCCTCCATGTAAAGTTTCTCTTTCTCTTTTTGTGCATCATAGAGCTTTTTATTTCCATAAAGAACCGCATCTGTAAGTGTAAATTCTTCAAAGGCATACTGGTTTTGAGAAAGCATCCCTAGTTTAAGTCCTGGCTGGAGTTGTACTTCACCATCACTTGGCTCTAATTCACCGGCAAGAATCTTCATAAAAGTAGACTTTCCTGCACCGTTCGCACCTATAAGCCCATAGCGTTTTCCTACATCCATAGTCATATTTATTTTGTCGAAAAGAACTCTTTTTCCGTAACGTTGTGTCAAATTTACTGTACTAAGCAAGTGTTATCCTTGTGTATATATTGTTGCGATTTTATCATAATGTTCTGAAAGTCATTTATCATTGACTGTCTATGCAAAGCATATACCCACCACCATAAATATTTTTAATCATTTCAGAAGGAAATATTTTACGTAGTTTAAAAACCAAGTTTCTGACAATCCCACTGTTGTATTCAAATTCATCATGATATACATGAGAAAATATATCTATAGATGAGAGTACACTGTTTTTTCTCATAACCAGCAATTCTAATAAGAGTGTCTGTTGTCTGGGAAGGTAAATCTCTTTACCCTCATGATATAAGATATTACCCTTCATTTCAAATACAAAGTCATTACCTAATTTAATGTGCTTTTTTTTGTTCTTCTTTTCTATTGTTCAGATCATAAACTTTTTGCATTAACTCTTTAAGTGTCTTCCGTGTAATGGGCTTTATAATATAGTCTACCAATTTTAATTTCACTGCACGTAACAACTTCTCTTGATCAGAATATGCACTAATGATGATAATGGGGACATCGCTCCTTTCTTCTCGTATTTTCTCGACCAAAGTGAGTCCATCCATTTTAGGCATATGTATATCTGTAATAATAAGGTCTAACGCTTTATTTTTATAAATCTCATACGCGTCTAGACCATTCGCAGCTTCATAAATATGTTTATAACTTATGTGGGCTAGTCGGTTAACTCCTCCTCTGTTATAATATGGTATGAATTCATCAAATAACAAGAAACAAGACAAAGTTTTAATTGCTGGCAAAGATTATCCACAAACATATAGAGAATTTGTTGAGATGTTTCCAGA
>VCAW01000026.1 GCA_013607775.1 Campylobacterota bacterium
AGTATACCAAATACAGTGACAGGTGGACCAAATGGTATGCACCCTGTTGGACAATCTTGGGTCAAAGGACATAAAGATGTAGCAGAAAAAGATTCTGCTCAATGTAAAGTCTGTCATGGACAAGACTATAGAGGTTCTGTCCTTTCTAAAACATGGACAGCTAGAACATTAGATGTTGAAGGTAAAACAAAGACCTTCGCAAAAGGGCATCAGATTAACTGTTATGATTGTCATAATGGTCCAAATCCATAAGAAGCATAGTCTTCTTTAACTTCAATGGGTAGGTAAGATTAGTCTCCTGCCTGCCCATTCTCCAATCACTAAACCTCTTCTATTAACATACTACTAACACTTCATTAGCTACAATTTTCACCATATATTAAATTTAATTATAAATGGTAAAATAAATGATGAAACTACTCCTTCTTGAAGATGACCAGATACTCTCAGAGACACTCGAACACTTTTTGACACGTGCAGGCTATGATATTGATGTGGCACTTACTATGGAAGAAGCTGAAGACCTTAGCTTTGAAAACAAATATGACTTGTATCTTTTAGATATCAGTTTACCTGAGGGAAGCGGACTTGAACTCCTTGAAGCTCTACGTTACGCAGAAGACAATACTCCTACCATTTTCATTACTGCCATGAGAGACATGGACTCCATCTCTAAAGGATTTAAACTGGGAGCAATGGACTACATCAAAAACCTTTTGATCCAGAAGAGCTACTCATTCGTCTTAAAGCCAAATTTAAAAATGATATACTCTACTGTGAAGATGTAGAATTTGACCAGGAAGCACAAGTACTTCGCAAAAATGGTGAAATCTTGGACATAGGGAATGTGCAGTTTAAAATTTTTACAACACTGCTTATTAATCGGGGTAATATTGTTCATAAAGAAACACTTTATGAGTGTCTGGACCATATTTCAGATACAGCACTGCGTGTAGCGATTACGAAAATAAAACAACGTCTTGGCATAAACATCATTAATATAAGGGCTAAAGGATATATGATTGAAAAGGTATGAGAAGGAATCTTTACTAAAAAACTTTTTTGTATTTTTTATCCTTCTTGAGCTTTTACTTCTTTTGTTATTTACAGAACTTTATCATACCCAAAAGAGAGAATACAAACAAAACCTGTTTAAAACCATGTATGTATGTAACTACACAATGGAGTGTAGTCAATTTACTTACGATTTTGTCGATAAAGACAAGAATAAACTCAATGAACTTTTTGATGATAACGGTCTGCACAGCTACTTCCCCATACCTACTTCTGAAAAATACTATATGGAAATTTCATACCCGCAAAAACGCTATAATGAAGATATACAAGCAATTCAGAACATACTCTGGGTCAAATTTATTTTAGCAACCTTATTACTTTTTGGTATTGCTCTATTTTTTACTTTTTACAGTCTTCGTCCCATTAGAAAAGCCTTACAACTTAATGATGAATTTATTAAAGACATCCTCCATGACTTTAATACACCTATCACTTCCATGATACTGAATATTAAGATGTTTAAAGAGGAAAAAGGAGAAGATATCTTCATCAAGCGTATTTTTCAGGGCATCAATAATATTATGCTACTGCAAAACAATCTCAAATGTTTTCTCCAGCATTCTCCCTCTCAAAATGAACCATTAGACATTGCTAGACTTGCCAAAGAGCGTTTAGAACAAATGCAAGAGAGCTATCCTCTACTCACATTTACCTATGAGAAAAACAATAACTTGATTTGTATGTGCAACGAGAAGATACTTACACGTATTTTTGACAATCTTCTCTCTAATGCCTCAAAATACAATAAATCCAAAGGAGAAGTAAAAGTCATCATTAAAGGAACATCTGTTTTATTTCAAGACACAGGAAAAGGTATTCAAAATATAAATAAAGTGATGCAACGCTATTATAAAGAACAAGAACGAGGCCTAGGACTAGGACTACATATTGTCCAAAAGCTTATTGATGAACTCAATATAGAGATGCACATTACCTCAGAAGTGGGCGCAGGTTCTACATTTACCTTAGATTTTAAACATTTGGAGAAAGCATAGTATGACATCCAGCTGGCGCTACCTTATCATCATCTTTGTCAGTATGACAATGGCACTTCATGCCGATATTGATGCCCAGATAGATGCCATAAAAATGCTTCCATAGAGGAGCGTTTTAAACTCATGAATGCTTTTAAAAGAAACCTTCTTAAAATGAAGGAAGAAGAGCGTATCAAGGCCATTACAAAACTCTCAGAACAATCAAACAAAGAACATGCAAAAAAAGCCTTAGATGAGCTCAAAGAAAATGCAAAACGCAGACATATTCAAAAACATCTTGAAACTCATCATATTGATGAAGACAATATAGTCAGTCAAGTAACAGACCAAGAAGGAGGAGAATCAGATGATTAAACAGATATTTTTACTAGGGGGCTTACTCATAAGCTCAGGATTTGCAGAGTCTATCAGTGACAAGGATTTTGATGGGGTACCAGACAAGCTAGATCTCTGTCCTAACACACCATTTTTGTGTGAAGTAGACAGTACAGGGTGTACCACAACCATTCTCACTTTACCTTTTGAGACAGAGAAAGAGAACCTTACGATGACACTTGGTTATGGCTTTAGCACCAATGATGATCTCATTGATCGTGAAGTACAACACAATACTAGAGTAAAACTTAGTTACTACCTAAACAGCTGGGCATATACACTACAAACAGGATACTTCACACACAATCTACATGATGGAGCACTAGACACGACTGTACGTATAAGAAAACGTATCAAAATCAATCCTGAGTTGGTACTAAGTGTTGGCGCAGGACTCCGTCTGCCTACCTATGATTTCGATAGCAATAAAATGGATGAATTACTCTATACATCTCTGCACTACTACCCTACTGCTGCACTCTCCTTTTTTGCAGGATATAACTTTACACGCATTGGCGATGATGAAGTTGAGACAGTACTTTCAGAAACCCCCTCTGGTGACAAAAACAGTGATGGTACAGCAGAGGAAGATGGAAATGAAAAAAAAGACACCTATGAAGGTTTACAAAATACCCACAAATTTTACCTTGGAACTGGGTACTTCTTCACAGAAAATTTTTATATGAATCTCATTTATAGTGATGAAAGCAATAAGTTTGTTTCAGAACACCGTATTAGAGCAATTAGCAGTTCCATATACTATAAGATAGACGAAAAGTGGTTTGCTACCCTCTATTACAAATATGAAGTATTAGATGAAGATAGACATGATAACCTACTCTTTACAATAGGCTACACACTGTGGTAGTCCTAAAGTCGTTGCAGCTTTTTTAATCCTTCTTTCACTAAGGTGCTTGTATCTCCACTTGCACCTTGTAGCGCTTTTTGAATAGCATCTTTTTTGAAACCTAAACTCTCCAACGCCATAACCGCTTCGCCAAGTGCACCAGAGTGTCCCTCCTCTTCATTACCATCCACGATAAAGTCTGCAAGCTCAACAAGTATGCGACTTGCAGCCTTTGGACCTATGCCAGGAACACGTTTGAGCATACTCACATCTTTAGAAGCAACAACCTTGGCAAAAGTACTTGGTGTAAAAGTAGAACAGATAGCAAGACCTACTTTTGGTCCCACTCCATTTATCTTTAGTACGGTATCAAACATCTTTTTCTCATTTAAATCCATAAATCCAAAAAGAAGATTGGCATCTTCACGAATAACTTGAGTGACAAAAAGTTTTACTTTTGTTTCATTGATACTATTGGAAGTATTGATAGAAACGTGTACTTCATAGATGAGTCCATTGACATTTATATGTACAAATGTGGGATCTTTACGTTCAATGCTGCCTTCTATACCTACTATCATATGTTACTCCGTATCTACTAAATTTAAAAAAGTATATCATGCTTTTAAAAGAAAATCGAAAAATATGTCATATTGACATATTTTTAGCTTCATCACCCAAAAAGAAACACTCCGATAACACTTGAAATCCTATACTTTGAGTATCAAAATAAAAAGGATTTAAGATGATTAAATTAACAAATGCATAACCTTGTAGGTATTATCGCGGCAACTTTACTTGTAGGATGTGGAGGAGGTGGAGACTCCGAAACAAACGAAGGGACAGAAAGTGCAGGAACAGAGCAAGTTGAGACAAGTTCAGGAACGGAAACAACAACTACTACTACAACGTCTACACCAACTACAACTACTTCAGCATCTAAAACATTTGGTGCAGATGTAATGCCCGTATTGGAAGGGAAATGTAAAGTATGTCATGGTTCAAACGGTAACTTTACTATAACAACAGCAAGTTCAACCTATGCGAACATCACAGCACTTAAAGGTTCTGCTGCAGCAGGTGGTCAATACTTACTTGATAAAGGTTCTAACACTGCAGGTCACGGTGGTGGTCTGGTAATAGCAACTTCATCAACTGAATATGCAACGATTAAATCATGGGTTGATGCTGGTGCAGCAAATAACTAAGCATCATACTGATTATCTACACATACTACTGAGGGCTTTCCTCAGTAGCTTCACTTCTATAAAACCCGTATAAACAATCTATTAATAAAGAGCGTGTTAATGCATACTTGAAAGATGACTATGGATGCAACAAGATTTATTATCAAGGAGCTACAAAAGTAGCTTCTGTTTTAGCATTTGGAATATTGTCTATCTGCATTCATCAAAGTCTAAAGCTTGTTACCTGACAATACGTATAAAACGTAAAAAACAAAGAAATTGTAGGCACCAAACCATAAAGTATGGAGTAAAAATGACAAATTTATAGAAATTTAGCAAAAGTGAGATAAATTATTGGGTTTAATTCCTCATAGAATTTTTTTAAACTCAAAAATTGTTATGAGGAGATATTAGCTGTTTGCCAAGATTGAATTTGCAAGTGGCTCTAAAGGATACAATTATGAAAACATTACTACTATTTTTGGTACTTGGATTTAGTCTGCATGCTGGTATCTCTGAAGGAGATAAAGCTCCAAACTTTACACTTAAAACATTAGATAGCAAAAAGAGCTATACCTTGCAGAAATTACAAGGCAATGTTGTTTTAGTGAACCTTTGGGCTTCATGGTGTAAAGGATGTAAAAAAGAGATGCCAAAATTTGTTGGTTTACAAAAAAGCTACAAAAAAGGCTTTAAACTTGTCACTGTCAATCTGGATGATGATCCTAAAAAGGCAGAGAAGTTTTTACAGAGTGCAACAAAAAAAACTGGTAAAAAGATACCGTTTATTACACTGGCAAACCCAACAAAGTCTGTAGCAAAATCGTACAAATGTGCTGCCATGCCATCGTCATATCTCATTGACAAGAATGGTGTTATAAAAACAGATTATTGTAGGTAGTCTTGATGCAGACGATATCAAAGCGCTCAAAAAAGAAATCAATAAATTAAAGTAGGATGCAATGAAAATTACCCTCTCCCTAAAACTGTTGTTTCTGGCACTCATTTTTCTATTTAATGGATGTTCAGACAAACTCACACGTGCAATGCCTTATGAAAAAGAGCATTTTGCAGATCCTAAAATGTCACTTAGCCCTTTGGCTGAGCGTGCAGAAC
>VCAW01000027.1 GCA_013607775.1 Campylobacterota bacterium
TTAGCATTTTTCAAACTTGAATGTCTCAAAATAAAAAATAAAATGAACCACTTTGCAATGAGGGCTAAATTGTTAGTCAAAGCTAATCAAATGGCATATTTGGAATTGCAGAGGCTTAAGGTTTGTTAAAGGTGCGTAAGGTCAGTTCTAATATCTTAAAATTAAAGAGTGTATCGTTCAACGCCACAATATCATAAAGTGCGAAATTTGGCATATTTTCCCCAAAATTTTGGGCAGTCAGTACTGTTACATCTGCTCTAAAGTAAGCAAAGAGTTTTTCTGTTGCCTGCGCAGCATCTTCACTCTTGTCAACTATCAGGATTTTCTTACCCACAAGCCCTTTATCGGGTAGACGGTATTTACGTTTCTCTCTGTTTTTCTCTTCGATAGGTAGTACAAGCCTAAAATACTGATATCCCTCTTCACTATTGAAAACTTCTAAACTTCCATCCATCAAATGGGTCAACTCTTTGGCAACAAACAAGCCAAGCCCTACATAACGTCTGGAACCTTCATCATAATAAGAATCAAAAAGTGTCTCAACATCATCAATCTTCAACTGTGTAGTCAAAGTAAAATGTAACTGTTGCCCCTCTTTTAAACTAGATTGCGTTGTGACTTTCAACTTCATCTCTTTATTATGCGTATGTTGCATCATATACTCAAGAAGATTACTCAATATCTGCCCCATATGCAGTTAATCTGCAAGCATATATCTTGGTACATCTTTATCTATATCAAAAACAAGTTCCATGTCATTTTATTTATGCGCCTGATTAAGTAATCCTGCCACTTCATTGAGTACATGGTTAAAGTTAAAGACTTCATTTTGAATAACTACTTTTTTGGATTTTAAGCGTAAAAACTTAATAAGGTCTTCTGTAACATCCAAGAGTTCATTCTCATTATACATTACCTTTTCCATCTCTTCATAGAGTGGTGTTTCTTTGATTTTTTCAGCGATAATACTCGTATGGCTCATCGTCTCTTTAGCAATGGTATGTATGTTTTCTCCCATACTAGAGAGAACTTCATGTTGTTTTTGTTCCAATTTTTTATGTTTAGATTTTATCTTTTCATGTTCTGCTTTTAAACGCTTAATTTGATCGGACGATAAGAACATAAAAAGTATTCCCACTATTGCCAAGCCAAAAAGTGCTATCCAAAGTGTATCATCCACTTTTTCAACTTCAACTCTCTTTTCAACATAGACCGTCTTTTGTATAGGTTTCTCTACATGTTTAGGTGCAACAATAGGTTGCTTCTCTTCTATAATAACTGCATAGGGAAATAGCTCTTTCATCTGCATATATGTCAGTGCTAGAGCATCATTACGTTCAAAGGAACCAATCTGTAGCATATAACTATCTACAAGTTTTTTAATCTCTGCTTTTGCCTGCGAAGAATCATGTGTTTGCACATAGTTTTCATACTGTGCTTTTTGTTCCACCATAGCATCATGATTCCCATATGACAATACAATAAAATGTTCTCCTGCCACCACAGAACATAGCAAAAGTAACCATACACATACAAAACGATATACACTATGCATCTTTATCTCCTAACGCTTTAATCTCTTTTTCAATTTTTGTTTGATTAACATTCATCTCTTTTTGATTCTTATTCAAATGTGCTATCTTACGTCTACTTCTAACCGATAAGAATAACCCTATCACAGCTAAAATCCATATAGCTAACCACTGTAAACCTATTTCATTTACCCATGTATCTTTATTCTCTTTTTCCATATGTGTAGTTGACCTAGAGTGCTTAACACTTTGTGTGGAGATTGTACTCTCTTTACTCTTCACTAATCTCTTTTTCTCATCAATATAAAAGATATAGGGGAAAACAGGGCTCAGTAAAACCAAGAGTTCATTACGTACTTTTAAGGAAGGGAGGAGAAAATATGAAACAAATACTTTTGGCACTTGTGGTATTTACTTGTATGGTACAAGCCACAGAATATAGACAACATAGAGTCAATATCAAAGCACTTTCTGCAACCAAGTTTGAGTTGACAGATGTTAATTTAGAGAATCCACGTACCGTGGACTTAAAAGGGAAATATTTTTTTGTGGTTTCTGTACGAGAACCTGGAAGTGACGGTACGGTGTATGCTGTAGATAAAGATGGAACTATCTGGTGGTTTGGTACTATCTCATCGGATGCAGGTGGAGGAAAGTTGCTTAAGAAAAATGGTAAGCTTGTGCCAAGGGGCGGACATGAAACAAACAACAACCTATTTCATGTACTTGCAAAAAGACGTTTCCACATGTCAAGTACACACCCTGACCCTAGAGGCATCAATAATATGGATTTTGAAATACAGTTTACCCAGGATGGTCAAGCCTTGCACTTGGGTAATATAAAGGCAATGTCTCATGGATGTATTCATGTAGGCAGACAAGACATTGGACCACTGTTTAAATTGGCAAAAGTAGGTATGCCTGTGGTAGTAATGCGTGGGCATTATAAGCAGTTTCTAAACGCTGAGGTTTCAGAGTTTGAAGATAAATTGAAAGCTTATGATCGTACACACTAGAGTTTGATAAAATTACATTTTTACCAATAGAGAAGCAGTTTAAGTCCAAATAGGGTAAAATCGCAACAATAAATAGAAGAAATATAAGGTAAAAAATGTTTGATACTTTAACCGATAGTTTTAAAAATGCCATAGGTAAAATACGTTTTCATGATGATGAAAAGGCACTGAAAAAAGCCACTACTGAGCTTAAAAAGTCGTTACTCAAATCTGATGTGCACCATAAGGTTGTAAAAGACCTCATAAGTACAGTAGAGTTAGAGACTAAAAAGCATGGTGTAGGAAAAGACAACTTCCTTAAAGCATTACAAAACAAACTCACAGACATTTTAACTCTGGAAGGTGCACCAAAAGGGTTCACTTTCGCTTCTAAGCCACCAACCGTTGTCTTAATGATAGGTTTGCAAGGTTCTGGTAAAACAACGACTACAGGTAAACTGGCATATTTTCTTAAAGAACAAAAGAAGAAAAAAGTACTCATTATCGCAGCTGACTTGCAAAGACTTGCAGCGGTTGAACAACTCAAACAAATTGCTTCTAACATTGAAGTAGAACTTGTAGCCGATGAAAGTGCTACGCCAACAGATATAGTCAAACGTGGACTTGATAAGGCACAAAAAGAGCTTTATGATGTTGTACTCATAGATACAGCGGGACGTTTAGCCATAGATGATGAGCTTATGGATGAGCTAGCCGAAGTCAAAAAAGTAGCCAATCCAGATGAACTTTTCTATGTGGCAGATGCTATGACAGGTCAAGATGCTGTTAGAACTGCACAAACTTTTAAAGAGAAGATAAGTATCACGGGTGTGGTTCTTTCTAAATTTGATGGTGATGGTAAAGGTGGTGTAGCACTCGGTTTGACACAACAAGTCGGTGTTCCTCTACGTTTCATTGGTAATGGTGAGAAAATGCCTGATCTTGAGCAGTTTATTGCTGACAGAATCGTAAGCCGTTTGATGGGTGCAGGGGATGTGGAAGGACTCGCTGAGAGAGCGGCGGCTACCATAGACCCTAAAGAAGCAAAGCGTATGACACAGAAGATTAAAAAGGGTCAGTTTAACTTTAACGATTTTCTAGCGCAAATGGAACAGATGAAAAAGCTTGGAAGTATGAAGTCCATCATGGGGATGATACCTGGTATGGGTAACATAGCGAAGCAGATAGGTGACATGGACTTGGAAAATTCTGATGAAATTAAACAAATAAAAGCGTTGGTTTCATCTATGACTTTAAAAGAAAGAGAAAATCCAGATTTATTAAATAATATGCGTAAACGTCGTTTAGCAGCAGGCGCAGGGCTTGAGCCTATGCATGTAAACCGTGCACTCAAGCAGTTTAAAAATGCTTCAAAAATGGCAAAGAAGATGTCTACCAAGGGTGGCATGAAGCAAATGCAAGACATGATGTCGCAGATGCAAGGTGGCGGAGGGATGCCAAATATTCCTCGCTAGATATAGTGTGAGAACTATAACTTAATAAAATTTTTAGCATCTTTATGGTAAAATCGCGGTTCGTTAAGCCTTGATGAGTGCTTTAGTCATTAAAAAGCAGTTGTCAGGACTTAATTTATGAACACTTTTACCTCAAAGTGGTTTGTAATTAAAAGACATATATTTAAAGGATATAACATGACAATGATCAGAATGACAAGAATGGGTAGAAAAAAGAAGCCGTTTTATAGAATCGTAGTAACAGACAGCAGAAAAAGAAGAGATGGTGGTTGGATTGAAGTAATCGGTAACTACAACCCAGTATCTGTAAACAAAGAGCTTACACTTGATGAAGAAAGACTAAACTACTGGCTTTCAGTTGGTGCACAAATGAGCCCAACAGTAACAAGACTAGCAGGTAAAAAATAGTCTAATGGTGACAGACTTCCTTCTCGCTTATACCAAGCTTTTGGTAAACAATCCGGAAGATATCTCAGTTGAGATATCTGAGGTTGATGAGATTATCATCTTTGCGAACAGTGAAGATATAGGTAAACTTATCGGAAAAGAAGGAAGAATGATTAACTCCATTAAAACGGTTATCTCTGGTTGTAAAGCAAAAGGCGCTAAAAACTATCGCGTCAATGTAAAAGCAGCAGAATGATTATACTAGGTCTCCTTCTCAAAGAGCAAAGATCCTTTAGAATTCCTCTCACTAAAGCTTTACAAGATGTAAAGATAAAAAATGAGATTTTTTATGTCAAATGATGCATCTCTTATCGCTCAAATAGGGCGAACTATCGGCCTTTGGGGCGACCTCAAATTTCATATTCATACAGATTTTCCGGAACAGTTCAAAATAGGCAATACCTATAAAAGTAATCGTGGAGATTTAACGATCGCAGATATTAATTTTACACGTGGTATTGTGAAGTTTAGAGGATATGAAAGTATCGATTCTGCGAAAAAACTAACTAATGTGAAGATTTACGCTGATGAGACACAAACACGTGAAAACTGTGACTTGAAAGAGGGACAACACTTTTGGTTTGATATTATCGGATGTACAGTCAAACAAGGTGATGAAATATTAGGAGTTGTGACAGACATACAACGAATGGCTGATACTGACTATCTTGTTATCAAAACAGATGAAACCTTGGTTAAAGAAGATTTCTCACAAAGTTTTTTGCTTCCCTATATAGAACGTTATGTATTGACTGTTGGATTGGATGAGAAAACAATCTATACGAAAGATGCCAAAGATATACTTGAGGCGTCTTAATGCGTTTTTCCTTCATTACACTTTTCCCTAACCTTATCAAAGGATATTTTTCTGAAAGTATTTTAAAGCGTGCTATTGAAGATGATAAAATCACTATTGATTTTTATAATCCTCGTGATTTTACTACAGATAAACATAACCGTGTAGATGCACCTATGATAGGTGGGGGAGCAGGGATGCTTATGACGCCTCAGCCACTTATGGATACATTGACTCAAGTGAAAGCCGATTCTCCAAAAGCGCATATCATCTTTTTGTCTCCTGTAGCAAAAACATTTACACAAAATGATGCGAAACGTTTGGCAAAAAAAGAGCATGTTGTTTTTGTCTCAGGACGATATGAAGGGATAGATGAAAGAGTCATAGAAGCGCATGCTGATGAGCTTTTTTCCATAGGAGATTTTATTTTGACTGGTGGAGAGTTGGCTAGTATGGTAGTATGTGATGCTATTAGTCGTAATGTGGATGCTGTGCTTGGAAACAGTGACTCTTTAAGTGTCGAGAGCTTTGAAGAATCATTGTTAGAAGCGCCATCATTTACGAAACCTATAAATTATGAAGAAAATGAAGTTGTTTCAGAGTTCTTAAAGGGTAATCATAGTAAAATCACGGACTTAAAAAGAGGGCTTGCTTTGTGTAAAACAAAGTATTTTCGCCCAGATTTATACAAAAAAGGTATAACAGATGAGAAATAAATACATCGAAAGCTTCGAACAAGCACAACTAGAAGGCAAAACAGTTCCTGAATTTAGAGCAGGTGATACACTTAAAGTAGCTGTTAGAATTAAAGAAGGTAACAAAGAGAGAGTTCAGAACTATGAAGGTCTTTGTATTGCTATCAGAGGTCAAGGTACAGGACGTACTTTCATGGTAAGAAAAATGGGTGCTAACTCTGTTGGTGTTGAAAGAATTTTCCCACTTTATTCAGAGTCTATTGAAAGTATTGAAGTACTTAGAAGAGGTAGAATCAGAAGAGCGAAATTGTTCTACCTTAGAGAACTCAAAGGTAAAGCAGCAAGAATCAAAGAACTCAGAAGAAAGTAATCTTTCTCTCTGCTTCACAGCATTTTCGGCTGAATGGGTCTTGTTCCGTTCGGTCACGTACTTAATGTACGCTTCCTCACTACGCAAAACCCATTCAACCAAAACTACTATAAATCAAAAAGAGATATTTACTTTCTTTAGATAATCTATTTTCGAATAGTTCAAACTTTCTAATAAAATCGCTATAATTATATTTAATTTTATCCAGGACATTTCTATGTTAACAACCATTAAAAACAAGTTTATTTCACTTTTACAACTCATACTCGTTATTATTTTTATTATTTTTGAAGAATTGATTTGGGAGGGGATTGCTAAGCCTATTTATGAGGCTATCCATTCACTTAAGATTCTTCAAAAAATAGAGGCAAAGTTACAACATATCAATGCCTATGTGATTCTTGTAATCTTTGTTGTGCTATTGGCAACGGTGGAGACTTTTGGTATTTATGCAGGGATGCTTTTTGTGAGTGGACAGGTGTTACTTGGTCTGACACTATATATCTCTAAAATCCCTATAGCTGCATTTACTTTCTGGCTCTTTAGGGTGACAGAAGACAAGCTTATGCAGTTTGGATGGTTTAAATGGCTCTATGAGAAGATGATGGCAGGTATCGAATGGTTGAAGTCACGCGAGATGTATGTGGAGACTATGGCGCGTTTAAAACGTATCAAAGAGAGACTTAAAAAGAGTGCCAAGGCATTTAAGGCAAAGTATTTTGCAAAAGAGAGCCCTTTTATGACAAAGGTGAAACGTCTTTACAAAACGATAAAAGCTTCATTGAAAAAATAAGTTATGAATAAACGTATTTTCTGGTCGACACTCTCTTTTCTTTTCACATTGCTAGTCATCGTACTGCTCTCTGAAGAGAGCCGTGAATTTGTCTTTGCTGTGTTACTGCGTATCTTACTTTTTGTAAAGAAAAACATTTTTAAAATGTTGGCCGCTTTCTTTTTGGTAAAAGGAAAGTTTATCTTGACACTCTTTATGAAAAAAATTGCACTACTTTCTGCTACAGGACTGGGTAAACGTTACATGGTAGAAAAAGTTGTGATGGGGAACTTTAAAAAACATTTTTTAAACCATCTTACCGATGACTTCAAACGCCTTATAAACCGTGCTAAAGAGAACTTCAAAAACTTTCCACTCATAAAAAAAATTATTACAGTCTTTGCTTTTTTAGGATCTTTGGGCTTTGTGGGTAAGTTTATGGGAGGTATGTTGGCAGTCAAAGTATTTGTAGCAAAAGTATGGAGTTTTCTTTTGGCAATATTTCTTAAAACTGGTACGGCAGTTGTCTATTTCTTTACAGATTACCTTTGGGGATCATGGCTGGCACCTATCGTTGAAGTGGTTGTCTTTACCTGGTTACTTTCATGGATGGAAAAGGTACCATTTCTCTCTAAAGGTATTCAAAAAGTCTATGCCTTTTTTGTGGCATGGTTTGAGTGGTTTGAATATTATATGGAAAAGATATTTCACATTCCCGTAAAGAAGTTTTTAAAGTGGTTGGTCAAAAAAATACAAACAAGTATTTATAAATTTATAGGTTATGAGAAAGTCTCTATATGGAAGCGTCTACACGAAGATAGGAAACTCAATCCAAATAGTCATACAAGGCTCAAAGAAAAGCGTACAGATCGAAAATCTAATCAAGTACCTACCTATATTTCTCCTAGAGAGAAAGTGTTAGCGAAGCGTAAGGGAATCTCTAACAATAGGTGATGCCCGAAGGGTGGGCTTTGTAAACGCAATCTTGCACAAGATATTTACTTCGTCTTAGCTATGGCTAGGACTCATAAATATCTTGCACAATCTCATATTTGCAAAACCCATTGTGGATGTCACCTATTGTTAGAGGTTCCCTTTAGAAAAAATAGTCATTATTTATGTCCACTGTCACCTATTCTAGGGACAAGTTGGTTCATCTTCTCTCCTCCGATGTTATAGGCTTCTCCAAATCCAAAGGTAGCTTCTCCGTAGATGGGAGTGAGTGCATAGAGGTTAAAGTCTGCCATTCCCATAAGCATAGGAAGTGTGCCGCCTTTAAAACGTGTTTGAAATGCTTTCATAATCGTATCAAATCTCTCTTCCTCTCTGGCTATACGTATGACATCACACTGCAAAGAGATACGTTTACGTCTAAATATATTCTCAGTAACACTTTCATCTTCTATAAAAAAGGCAGAAGCTTTAGGTGTAACTTGCATATTTTTAGCATGGGTGGCAATATCTGAAATAAAGACATAGACAACCTCTCCATCATAATAAAATGGTGCATAAGAGCTAAAAGGGTACCCATTACTACCTAATGTACCAAGTACAGTACTTTGGAAAGGAGCAAGTAACTCGTTTAGATATTTCACTCATAACTCCTGTTTTTCATAGCAGATTTAGCTTCTCTATCCAGTGTCTTTGCTTTCATATCGGCACGTTTATCATGAAGTTTTTTACCTTTGGCAATAGCGATGCTTACTTTTGCTAAGTTACGCTCATTAAAGTAAATCATGAGTGGGACAATGGTCAGTCCGTCTTTATGCACTTTAACGTAGAGCTTTTCCAACTCTTTTTTATGCAGTAGAAGTTTTCTAGGTGTTCTTGTGTCTGGTACATAGTGTCTATTGGTCGTTTCAAGGTGTGCAATATGTGCATTCATGATGTGTAATTCACCCTGAATAAATCGACAAAAGGCATCAGAAAGGTTTGCACGTTTAGCACGAAGTGCTTTGACCTCTGCACCTGCAAGTACTATGCCTGCTTCAAACTTCTCGAGTATCTCATAATCATGTCTGGCTTTTTTGTTTTGTGCAACGATGTTGATAGCCACAAATATCCTTCTTTAAATAGTTGAAGAATTATATCATATAATTTGCTATGAATAATATTGAGATTGAACCTTTAGAGATACTCTACCAAGATGCATACATTGTAGCCATTAACAAACCCTCAGGGTTACTTGTACATAAATCTCCTATAGACAAGCATGAAACACGTTTTGCACTGCAAGAACTACGTAATCAGATAGGGCAGTATGTTTACCCTGTACATCGTTTAGACAAGCCCACCTCAGGGGTATTACTTTTCGCACTGAGTAAAGAGATAGCACAAATGATGGGCGAAATTTTTAGAAATAATGAGGTTAAGAAAGAATATATCGCTGTAGTACGTGGATATGTAGATGATAGTGGAATGATAGACCATCCACTCAAGGAGATGTTAGACAGTAGAGCCCAAAAAGAACGAGGCATTACCAAAGAGGAACAAGAAGCCCAAACAGAGTATGAATGCCTAGAAAGGGTAGAGTTGCCTTATGCCGTGAGTCGTTACCCTGTTGCACGCTACTCTCTTGTGAAACTCAAACCTCATACTGGACGTAAACATCAACTTAGAAGGCATATGAAACATATACACCACCATATGATAGGCGATACCAAACATGGTAGAGGTGAGCACAATAAACTGTTTCGGGAAAAGTTTGGATGTCATAGACTGCTTTTACATGCTAAAAATATATCTTTTGTACACCCTATGACACAGGTATCTGTCTGTATAGATGCCAAAATGGATAAAACTATGCAGCAGCTATTTAAGAGTTTTGGTTGGGATAGTGTAGAATAACTTTATGATGCAAAATACAATAAAGCCATTTGAAACACTGGATGCAGGCGTACTGCAAGAGATAAACCATTTTACCAAGCGTGTACATTTCAAAAAAGGTGAGACACTCTTTAGCAATGGGGAACTCAGTCGTTACTTTTATGTTGTGCAAACAGGTAAGATAAAAACCTATCAACTTAATCTTGAAAATGCCAAAGAACAGACTATCTTTATCTTTCGTGCCGGAGACATGTTTGATACGATTACTCTGCTTGATGGTGAACCGCATGATGTGATGTATGAAGCGATGGAAGATACCGTTGCTTTTGAGATGCCTATAGAGAATGTGCGCTATCTTATAGAAAACAACCCTGAATTTAACAAAAAATTCTTTCCCTACCTTGCAAAACAGATGAGACATATGGAAGAGTTGGTTACGGATATTTCACTCTATAGCACAGAAGAGAGATTGATTAAACTTTTACTTCAAAACTTAGACCCCAAAAATCTCATGAAATACAATCTCCTTCATGGACTTTCCAATACTGAAATAGCCAAACTCATCGGTACAGTACGCCATGTAGTAGAACGCCATCTAAAAAAACTCAAAAAAGAGGGTTTACTAGAGGGTAAAAGTAAAACACTTCAAATCAATAATGCCAAAGCACTTTTGGAAAAAATAAAACTTTTTTAAAAAATGCAACTAAAGTAGCATCTCCTATTTTCCAATCCTTTATAAAATACTTTTAGATTTAGTCAGAAAGACTAAACAAAATTTGATTTGAAGGAGTCAGAATATGAAGAGTATTGTACTTTCAACATTATTGGCATCAGTATTACTTACTGGTGGAGTATATGCTAAAGAGACAGCATCAAAAGATGCAGGCGTAAAAGAGGTGAATAAAATTGCATTAAATAATGCAAAGGAAGATGCTAAGACACATCAAGCAAAGCTTGTACAAGAAGCGTTGAACTCTTTAAAAGATACACATGATGCTTTTGTTGCATTAGAAAAAAAAGATGAAGAAACAGCAACTAAAAAGCTAGAGAGTGCCTTGGGTAAACTTGAGGTTATTCTTGCGTCTAAAAAAGTACCTGAACTTTTACCTATCGATAGTACTATTCGTATAAGTGAGTATGTGGGTACAAGTAAAGATATTGAGACCACACTAAATACAGTAAGAGTATTGCTCAATAAAAATAAGGTACAAGAGGCAAGAGCACTCATGTTGCCACTTGAAAGTGAAATAGACATTACAACAGTGTCATTACCACTTGGGTCATACCCTGATGCTTTAAAGTTAGCAGCAAAATATGTGCATAGTCATGAAGTACAAAAGGCAAAAGAGGTCTTAGCTATTGCCTTAAGTACTTTTACTTCAGTAACAGAGGTTGTACCGATTCCACTGCTTAAAGCAACAGACTTAATCGCAGCATCTTCTGCAGTAGCTAAAGAAGATAAACAAAGAGCACTTGCATACCTTGATGCAGCGAGTGAGAGTCTAAAAGTAGCACACGATTTAGGATATGTGAGTAAAAGTACGACAACCTATAAAGCAATGCAAGAGCAGATAGAGGCGATACAAAAAGAGATTAGAGGTCCAAATAAAGCAGAAAAACTTTTCGAGACTCTCAAAGCATCACTGAAAGAGTTCAAAGAAAAAGTATTTTCATCAAAAGATAATAAATAAAAGGACTAAAATGTTAGTAACAAGATATAACCCATACTGTAGAGCAGGATTGAGAGATGGACTCAATGTAGTAAATCAATTGCTTCATCAACTTGATGAGACAAAAGAAGAAGGCTTTTTGAGCTCTTTTGTCCCTGTAGTGAACACACGTGAGGGTGAATATGCCTACCATGTGGAACTTGACCTTCCCGGGATTAAAAAAGAGGATATTGAGATTACTACTGAAGATAATGTCTTGACTATCTCAGGAGAGCGTAAACTTAAAGATGAAGTCAAAGAAGAAGATTACTACAAAGTAGAGTCTGTTTATGGAAAGTTCAGTAGAAGTTTTACTTTACCAGAAAAGGTAGATGTGGAAAATATTCATGCTGAGTCAAAAGATGGTGTTTTGGAAGTGATTATTCCTAAACTTAAAGATGAAGAGACTAAACCTAAAAAAAATAGAGATCAAATAAAGGAGGTACATCATGGAATTAGTAAATACAGCTAAAGAGATAGGAAAAAATGTTGAAGAGACTTTAGAGCATGGTATTGAAGTAGCCAAAGATGCCTTTGCCAATGTAGCAAGCCATTTGCCTTTTGCTAACTTGGCAAAAAAAGGCAGTGACGGCTTTAAAATTGAGATAGATTTACCAGGTGTGCAAAAAGAAGATATTGAGCTTCAGGTTGAAGATAATATCTTGACCATTAAAGCAATACGCAAAATGAAAAATGAAGTGAAGAAAGAAGATTACTACCTTTGTGAGAGTAATTTTGGTATGATTAGCAGAAGTTTTGTATTGCCTGAGGGGATTGATACTTCAAAGGTAGATGCAAAATATGAAGACGGCAGACTCTACATAACACTTGAAAAAGAAGAATCAAGAAAGGCAAAGAGTATTGCTGTCAAATAAAAATATAAAGAAAAAAGTTGGATAATCCACATAAAAATAACCCCATGCATGGGGTTAAATTAGTACAAATTTTAGAAGAGTTAGAAGCACACTACGGGTGGGATGAGTTAGATAGACGGATAAGAATTAATTGTTTTAACAGTAATCCCAGCATAAAATCGTGTTTGAAATTTTTACGTAAGACACCGTGGGCAAGAGCCAAAGCGGAAGCATTTATTTGGAAATGTTGAAAAATAAGAAGGAGCAAGAGACTCCTTCTGAGAGTGATTAACTAAGCACTGACTCTTTTTTAAACTTCTTGGCAAGTGCATAGTAGAATGTAGCACGGTATTTTGTACGTACACCTTTGAGTTCTGTACATACATCTTGTATTGCTGCATCAAGTACGCCCTGACTAGCTTCGATACCTAGTTTTTTCATAAGGAAGTTTCTACGTACTGTATCGAGCTCTTTTGGGTCAGAACATGATACAAGTTCTGCATCTTTACGGTAGATTGATGGTCCAAGATTTTTAACAACAATGGCTACAAAGGCTTCATCTACCTCTCCATAATGTTTTTTGATATCTTTGATATAAAGTGCGATTTTTTCATCTCTCTTACTCCCCTTTGTCGCGGGTGATTTTTTGGTTGAAGATGAAGCTTTTTT
>VCAW01000028.1 GCA_013607775.1 Campylobacterota bacterium
TGCAAGTTCCATAAAATAAGCCCTTTATAATGATGTTGTGGTAACAAAATTATACTCAAAAGTGCCTATTTATGGGCTTTAATACTAAACTTAAGTTCGTGGATTTAGTGGAATTTATGTGCGAAAGTTGAGTAAAATATATAATATCTTAAAAACCTCATAAAATATATAAATTTATAAGGTTTTCTTTTTTAAAGAATCCCCATGTATGTTAATGAAAAAATTCCGTATAGGACGGACGTTTAAGTTTAAACGTGTTTTACCCAATTTCAAACAGGAATGTTTGAAATCCACGTACCAAAGATCGTAGTACATCTATGCTCATGACTTCATAAACATAGAGGAGGGTAAGGGGTTTGAGTCTGTCTAAATTCATAGATAAATTGTAGTGAAAAAAGGTGAAAAAAGGTTAATTTAAACAATAAAAGCATATACTTTGCAGTATAAAGTACTTTGAATTATAGGGAATAGCATGGAAAAAGAATCAGAAAAAATCATACCATTCAAAAAGAAGAGGCGTTAGAGCATCTTTCTGCTATACGTAACCATCTTGTAGATAAACAGATATTTTTTCCTTATAACTATAATGCTACCTATGTGTGGAGTGTGATAGCTATTGTTTTGACTTTTATGATGGTACCTATGTATGAACATAGTATTCTTATAGGTACAGGTTTCGTTTTTGTATTGGTTACCATAGGGTTTATTTCTGAGGGTGTCATGACAAAAAAAGGTCAATAAGAGCTACGATATAGAGGACTGTACCATCAGACAACGTTTCATCATGAAAAACTTTATGATGATGTCTTGGTTTCTTATTGCCATGAGTGCAGCGTTGGCAAGTTATAAACTGTATGTGCCTATCTATTTGATGTGGATGTTTCTTATTTCATTGGGTTACTATGCTATTGGGTATGTGTTAAATATAAGACTTTTTTCTCAAATGGCACAGTTTAACATTTTACTTTCTATTGTTCTTTTGGCACTTGCAACAGTCAAAGAACATTTGGTGGGGAGTGACTCAGACTGCTTTACTTTGGTACAGGGTGCAGTACTTTTAGGGCTTGCTCTCTTACCTGCTGTGATTGTCTGGAAACAGATAAAAGAAGGGAAATAGGTTAGTCTATGTTTGACCCACTCTTGCATCAAACCGTAAGGTCAAAACTGATGTCACTGCTCATCGCCAATGATGAACTTCCTTTTAAAGCACTCAAAGAGTTACTTGAAGTCACAGATGGAAATCTCTCTTCTCATTTAAGTAAACTAGAAAAAGAAGACTATGTGTTTATAGAAAAAACATTTGAGGGTAAACGCCCTAAAACGGTAGTTAAGATAGCACCAAAGGGAAGAGAAGCCTTTGATGCATATATAGAGATATTAAAACAATTTATAGAGGAAAATTGATGCGTAAATATATAGATTTTTTATATAAATTTAGATGGGCGATTGTCTTTATGGTGCCACTCATTGTAATGATGCTTGCATTAAACCTCAAACACCTAGAGATAGACGGCTCTTATCGTATCTGGTTTGAAAAAGACTCTAACATTCTTACAGAGTATGATGCTTTTAGAGAAGAGTTTTCTAATGATGACGGGATAGTCATCGTCTTTCAAGACAAAAAGGGTGTCTTCAATAAAAAAGCCCTTGCCTCCATACAGCGTTTGACAGAAGCACTGTGGGAGATGCCTCATATTGACAGGGTAGACTCGATTACGAACTATCAACATGTTCACTCTGAAGCAGAGAAGCCTGATGATGTATTGGTTGATGATTTCATTGTAGAAGATTTGTCTGAAATGAATGCTAGTTATCTGCAAGATCGTAAAGAGGTAGCAACACGCGACAGTATCATCACCGATAGTTTTATCTCGAAAGATGGAACGACTACGATGATATTTGCAAGACTTGAACCCAATGCCAATGAAAATGGTGATATTTCTTCAGAGATGATGGGCTACTTAACTCCACTCATTGAAGCAGAAACAAATGCAACAGGGTACAAATACTGGCTCAATGGTGGACCACCTATGACACAGGCATTTGTAGACATTGCAGGGTCAGATGCGATGATATTTACACCATTGGTATTTTTATCTTCATTGATATTACTTTTTTTACTCTTTAGACGTGTAAGTGGTGCACTCATACCTTTAGGTGTGGTACTTTTTACCTTTTTATCGGTACTGGCTGTACAGACATTATTGGGCTATAAGCTCAACAACTTTACAGCGAACATTCCTGTATTTATCGTAGCTATCGGGATAGCAGATGCAGTGCATATCTACTCTGTATGGCTCATGGGTAAAAAAGAGGGTAAAGAGAATGTTGAAGCGGTCTATAGTTCTTTACAAAAGAACTTTTTACCTATTTTACTGACTTCTTTAACCACAACGGTAGGGTTTTCAACACTTGCCATCTCAAAAGTTGTACCTGTAGCGACACTAGGTATAGCTACAGCAAGTGGTGCCGTGTTGGCATTTTTGATTTCGGTTGTGTGGATGCCAGCTGTGTTGTTACTCTTGAAAAAACCTATCAGAGGTGAAGTTGAAAAAGAGGGAAATGTTAAATCTTTTGGATATGGAGATTTTATTGTGCGTAATGATAAGAAAATTATCTTTGTTGGAACGCTTATAGCAGTACTTATCGGGCTAGGATTGGCTTTTGTCAAAGTGGACTCCAACACCATACGATACTTTGATGAAGATGTTGAGATACGTAAATCAGCAGAGTTTACTATGGAGAATTTAACAGGCTCTATGTCATATATATTGCTAGTGGACTCTGGAAAAAAAGACGGTATCAAAGATCCTGAATTTTTACGTACTATGGAGAAGTTTTATACTGATTATCAGAAGGCATTTCCAAAAGATGTGAGAGATATGATTTCATTGATGGATACCATCAAACGTTACAATGAAATTATGAACCATACAAATACGATTCCAGAAGATAGAAATCTTGTGGCGCAATACCTATTGCTTTACTCTATGGGCTTACCACAGGGAAAAGAGATAACCGATCAGATGGACTTTGACCAACGTAAGCTACGCATCAATGTACTGACAAACATTGTGGATACATCAAAAGATATCAAGATGATTACCTATGCCAAAGAGTGGTGGGCAAAAACACCTTATAAACTCACCCTCACAGGCCAAACAGCGATGTATGCCTATATGCAAAAAGATATTACCGATACACTTATCTATTCGTTGTCACTCACGATACTTATAATCTCGTTGATGATGTTGCTTATTTTTAAACGTCTTAAAATTCTTTGGATTCTTCTGCTTCCAAATCTATTACCCGTTGTTTTGGTTATAGGTATGATGGGCTGGCTTGGACTTACCATAGATATGGGTGTAGCTATTGCTGGTGCTATTATCATCGGGGTTGCGGTGGATGACACTATTCACTTCCTTGTCAAATACTTTGATGCACGAAAACGGGGGCTTGGTATGGCAGAGACTTTTGATGAAGTGTTGCACTATGCAGGACGTGCGATACTTTTTACCACAGTGGTTTTGAGTCTGTCATTCTCAATGTTTGTATTTTCTACTTTTACACCCAATCAGAATTTTGGTGTGGTAACTGCTACAGCATTGGCAATTGCATTGGTGATTGACTTGATTTATCTACCGGCATTACTTTCAGTTTTAGATACAAAATATGACTATAAAAAATTAAAAAAGGATAGAAAATGAGTATAAAATCAAATCAGTTCACATTGGGTTTATGTTGGAATGATAAAATCACGCGAAGAAAAGGAAAAATATGCATAAAAAATTAGAAACGATGATGGGTAAGTTTGGAGGGTATATCTATGATAATCCTTTTAAAGTACTATTGGTAGTATTGGCACTGTTGGCTGCACCCATAGCACATGTGCCACAGATAAAGATGGATACTTCTACAGAAGGGTTCATGCATGATGAAGACCCAGTGTTACTTACTTACAATGACTTTAGAGCGCAGTTTGGTCGAGATGAGAGAATTGTATTGGCTATTAAGAGTGACAAAATCTTTACACTGGACTTTTTGAAAAAGCTTAAAAATATACATGAAGATATAGAGAATAATGTACCGTTTCTTGATGATGTTACTTCACTCTATAATGTACGTAATACCAGAGGAGAGGGTGATAAACTCATTACTGATGATTTGTTAGAACCTTTCCCAACTACGCAAGAAGATGTCGCTCGTATCAAAAAACAGGCTATGGCATCACACTTTTATAAAGATTTACTACTCTCTCAAGATGGAAAGATGACAACGATTGTCATTGAGACAGATGCTTATTCTCATGAAGGAGAAAAAGAGGTTTCAGCAGAAGATGCTTTTGAGGATGACTTTGGAGATGAAACTTCTAACGTTTCAGCAAGCACATCTACTGATGATATAAAATTCTTAACAGATGCAGAAAATCATAAACTTTTAGATGCCATTCATGCTATTGTAAAAAAGTATAACGGCAATGACTTTCAAATCTACGTAGCAGGAAGCCCAGCAGTTAACAATTCACTCAAAGCACAAATGCAGGCAGATATGCAGAAGTTTATGCGTGTAACATTCCTTATTATTATCGTGTTTTTGTTTATTATGTTTAGACGTGTGACGGCAGTCTTCTATCCACTTTTAGTCATCATACTCTCTTTACTTGCAACGGTAGGAACTATGGCATGGGCAGGCACAGCATTTAAGCTACCAACGCAGATAGTACCCTCTTTACTCCTTGCGGTGAGTATCGGTGCGACGGTGCATATCTTGTCTATCTTCTTTGATAGATTTAACAAAACAGCCGATAAAAGAGATGCACTCTCTTATACTTTAGGGCATTCAGGTTTGGCTATTGCTATGACATCTGTAACGACTGCGATAGGGGTAGGATCATTTTATGGTTCTGAGGTCGCACCTATTGCAGATCTTGGGACTTATGCTTCTTTGGGTGTCATGATTTCACTCTTTTTGACATTGACTCTTTTGCCTGCATTGCTTGCGATGACAAAGATTAAACCTAAATCCAATAAAGCAGCAGGTAAACTTGATGCTCTCATGAGAAGGTTGGCAATCATTCCTGTGAAGTATTATAAAGCAATCATAGCAGGTAGTGCAATACTTGTTTTCCTTGCACTGTTTGCTTCTGCGAAGATAGAACTTTCACATAATCCATTGCATTGGTTCCAGCCAGGGGACTATGACAGAGTATCGACTGAAGTAATTGATGAGGCTATGAATGGATCGGTAACCTTAGAAGTGGTAGTAGACACCAAAAAAGAGAATGGATGGAATGATCCAGAGCATTTAAATAAGCTTAATACACTCTCTGATAAACTGGAAACATATACAGACAAATATACACAAATAGGTAAAGTAGTCTCTCTCGCAACTATTGTCAAAGAGACCAACCGTGCCCTGCATGAAAATAAAGAGAAGTTTTATAGCATTCCACAAGATGCAAACCTAGTCTCTCAAGAGTTACTCCTGTTTGAAAACTCAGGTTCAGATGACTTGGAAGATGTGGTAGACTCTCAGTTTTCCAAGGCACGTATCACTATAAAACTACCATGGACAGATGCAGTGAAAGCACACGATGTACTTTCGTATGTCAAAGCAGAATCAAAAAGAGCATTTCCTAATGATGAAGTGACAACGACAGGGATGATACCTCTGCTTATTCATACATTTGCTGGAGCAGTACACTCATCTGTAATTAGTTATATTATCGCTTTTGTATTGATTTCACTAATGATGATATTTATCTTAGGTTCTGTGCGTATTGGTCTGCTCAGTATGATACCAAATTTGACACCTATTATTTTAGGGTTGCTCATTATGGTAGTGAAGCCTATACCTTTAGATATGTTTACCTTGCTCATTGGAAGTATCGCCATTGGGTTAGCTGTTGATGACACTATACATTTTATGCACAATTTTAAGAGATACTACCTTGAAACAAACGATGCATCCAAAGCGATAGAGCATACGTTCTATACTACAGGTAAGGCGATGGTTATTACTACTATCGTCTTGTCATTAGGTTTTTATGCCTATATGATGGCAAATATGATTTCGGTACAAAACTTTGGACTATTGACTGGGTCTGTCATCATCTTTGCACTGTTGGCTGACTTGTTGTTGGCGCCTGCATTGATGATGGTTGTGACTAAATGGGGTTGGATTAAATAACGCTTTGCGTTAAAATTAGAAATGGAGAAAATTATGACAAAAAAATTACTTATTGGAATGACATTAGGATTAAGTTTATTAAGCACACACGCAATGGCGGATGATGCAAAAGCAAGAGCTATTATGGAAAAAGTAGATGCCAGAGATGATGGACAAACTATAGAACAAGATATGATGATGGTTTTGATGGATAAAAATAACCATAAGCGTGTCAGAGACATCAAATCATATGGAAAAGACTTTGGAGAAGATACACATCAGATACTCTTTTTTAAATCACCTGCAGATGTAAAGAATACAGCATTCTTAACGTATGACTATGATGATGCCAATAAAGATGATGATCAGTGGCTTTATTTGCCAGCGCTTAAAAAGGTAAAACGCATCCCTAGTGCAGACAAAAGTGGAAGCTTCATGGGCTCAGACTTCTCTTACTATGATATGACAGACAGAGATTTGGAAGACTATGACTTTAAACTGCTTAAAGAGACAAAAGTACGTGGACATGATGCATGGATGATAGAGTCAACTCCTCGCAATAAAAAAACCATTAAAGAGTCTGGTTACACTAAGACAGTAGCTATTGTACGTAAAGACAATATGATGGTTGTGCGTGCCATTAACTACATGAAAAATGGTAAGAAAAAATACTTGGATTTGAAAAAAATACATAAACAAAATGGTATTTGGGTGGTTGATGATATGACAATGACAACTAAAAAAGGTAAATCAACCACACATAAGACTGAATTAAAATTCAAAAATATTAAGGTAAATAAACCACTTAAAGATGATTTGTTTACAACAAGAAGACTGGAAAAAGGACTATAAGTTTATGCATGTAAAAGTTTTACTTTCTACACTTTTATGTACTTTGTTGCTTCAAGCAGAAAGCATCGATGCAGATTTTGAAGGCTTTGATGATTCGGCAAGCTCATCAACCGTGTATTCAACAAGCTCAACACAAATGTCGCAAGATGCCAATAACGATGATATGGCAGGGTTTGATGATGATACGACAAATGAAACAAGTGCCAGTACAGAAGATATGGATGGGTTCGATGATACTTCGACAAGCTCAGCAACCGATGCTTCAATAAGCTCAGAGGACAAGGTGACTGAGCCTGTCGAAGTCATAGCAGGACTTACAGGAAAATTTACAGAGCAGGTAGCTTTCTCTCTCTATAATGATACCCCACACAGTAATATCTCTTCCGTGAAATCTTCACTTTCACTTGACTATGAACATAAGTTTGAAAATGGCTGGAGAGTCAAGACCAATGTCAAAGCCTATTATGATGCCATTTATGACATTAAAGGTACAGACAAGTTTAGTTCACAGGAACGTAAACAACTTCAAAGTGAAGTAGAGCTTTTTGATGCCTATCTTGAAGGGAGTATTACTGATACACTTGACTTTAAAGTTGGTAGACAGGTTATTGTATGGGGTAGGAGTGACACTATACGTGTGACTGATATACTTAACCCACTTGATAACCGTCGTCCTGGTATGGTAGATATAGAAGATTTACGTCTACCTGTAGCGATGGCAAAATTTGATTATTTTATAGGTAACTGGCGTGTGACACCCATAGCGATACTTGAACAGCGTTTTTCTAAAAATCCGCCTTTTGGCTCTATTTTTAACCCTATACCGTTTGTTGCACCTGCCAACGAAAGCTACAACGATGTAACTTATGCACTCTCAGTTGGCGCTGAGTTCTCTGGATGGGATGTCAACTTTTATGCTGCAGAAGTACGTAACGATGAGGGACAACTTAAGCTTCCTACTCTAACACAACCCCAACCACTCATCGCCCACGATAAGATAAAGATGGCAGGTGCCGCACTCAATGTACTTTCTGGTTCATGGTTATTTAAAACAGAATTGGCCTACTTTGATGGACTCAAATATACGACTACGGGAGATAAAGAGTTTTCACGTACTGACTTGCTTTTAGGTGTAGAGTATAATGGTATACCGGATACACTCATCTCTTATGATATTGTAACACGCAATATGAGCAGCTATGACGCACGGCTCATTACTGAGGCTATACCTCTTAAAAAACATGACTATCAACATGCCTTCCGTGTGACTTCAGACTTTATGAACTCTACCGTAACTGCGAACTATCTTATTTCACTCTATGGTGAAAAACTCAATGAAGGTGGCTTTCAAAGAGCATGGGTAAAGTATGAAGTGATGGATGGTGTCAATATGAATGTAGGTGTAGTAGATTATATCGGTGGTTCAACACTTTTTGACAGTATTAAAAAGAATGATATGATATTTACCGATATATCCTATAGTTTTTAGCAGTTCCCTCTAATGTGATACCGGAATAAAACGGTATCCTTGTGATGAAACAGTGGTAATAAATTTATGTTTAAGTTTCTGTCTTAGACGTTTTACTAGTGTACGAATAGTATTTGTGTTAGTATCTTTTTCTGGCCAAATAGTATTCTCTATGGTATAAAAGTCCACAATATTATTTTTATTTTCTATAAACAGTTCTAAAAGATTAGTTTCTTTTTTAGTCAAATGAATAATCTAAAAACAGCAATAGAGTGTTGATGTTGAAATATCATAAGAAAATTCATAATCCAAGATAATATGATTGCTATTTATATTCTCCTGCATATCTTCATGTTCTAGTTTACGTATAGAAATTTTTAAAAATACACGAAGTTCTTCTCGGTTAAAAGGTTTTGAAAGATATGCAGTTGGGTTTATCTCTATGGCTCTGTCTACGTTATAGTCATCTAAATGCGCAGTGAGAAAGATGATTTCTATTTTGGGGTATTTCTTTTTTACTATTTCGGCTGTTTCTATGCCATCTAAGGTACCTTTGATACAAATATCCATGAGTATAATGTCAACTTGATGCGTTTCAATAATATGAAATGCATCATCTGCATTGGAACATATGTCTACCACAGTATATCCTAGTTTAATAATATAGTTTTCTATTTCCATTGCTACGATGCTTTCATCTTCGACGATAAGAATATTTATCTCTTTCATATGGTAAACCTTATAGTGTAATATGTATGGTGCGTTGTATCTTTTTCCAGTGTTCCATCTAACTGGTCATAGACAAGTGTATTGATAAGTTTTAGTCCCAATGATGCTTGTGTTTCTTTGCTATCATAGCCTTTGCCGTTGTCTTTTATCTTTAGTATATAGTTATTATTATCTTGTTGGAGTGAGATGGAAATGATGCCATCCTTATCAAAGGCATATTTGTAGGCATTAGTTACGAGTTCATTGATAATGAGACCAAGATAGACAGATTCTCTAAGTGGAATTCTTGCATGAATATCTGTTTCTATTTTAATTATTTGATTATTACTATGTATAGTATCTTGTATATCTAAAAGAAGAGAGTCAATATATTCATCCATATCTATCTCTTCTATGTTCTCTTTTATGAGAAGCATATTATAGGTTTTGGATATGGCATTGATTCTATTCTCCAAATCAATAAGTTTTTCACAGATAACTTCATCATCTATTTCATCTTGTTGCAAACGAATGATAGAAAGTATGATTTGCAGGTTATTTTTTACCCGGTGATGTACCTCTTTTAAAAGAGTAACTCTTTTGTCTCTAAAGCACTATTGAGTGCTTCTGTTTTTTTAATGACTTCACTTTCAATGATATTGGTGCGTTGTGTTGACTCTTCTGAAATCCGTGCATCTACACGTGTCTTTTCTTTTTGTAAAATGAGGTATCTGTCGGCAAAAGCAAGTGAAAGGATGAGAGCTTCAAAGGCTGTACCAATCATGAGTATGTTTTGATACTCCTGTATGATTGAGGTAACGCCAATAGCATCGAGTATGATGAGAAAATAGGAGAGACAGACAATACTAAAGCCAACAATGAAAAGTCTGGCCTGTTTGTTACCTTTTTTATAAGAGATGATACCTGCACTGAGGTTAAAAAATATAAAGAGGGCTCCTGTAAAGATAACTATATATAGATTGTAAAAATGTGAGCTACTTAAAAAAAGTATTTCAAAAAGAGAAATAGCGATAAAGAACTGGTATATTTTATGTACTTTTACTAAAGGTTTTGTTTTTAAAAAGTGCATAGCAAAGAGTGTTGCAGTGATGACTAAAAGGTTTACTTTAAAGACAGGGATTTGCATATCAAAATGTATAAATGAGAGTGGAAAATAAATCTGTGTCAACCCCAGGTAGGTAAACTGTTGATAGACAAGCGCAAAGAGGTAAAAACTATAGTAGAGATAACTTTTGTCTTTTGTATAAAAATAGAGTAGAAAACTATAGAGCATGAGAGCTAAAACAAATCCAATAAGTAAAATATCTATAAGTTGCTGTACCCTGTCATTATATTCAAAATGTTCATGGTCATCCAGTTTGAGTGTAAAGTCTACAGGTGTCAGTAATGAGTATACTTTGAGGTAATAGGTCTCAGAAGTATGTGCGGGAAGATCAATATGATAGTAAGGGACAAGTGTATGATGCTCTTCTTTTATATGACATACACCTTTATGTTGAGGCTTGTTTAGATGACTTTTTCTATAGAGCGTAATGTTTTCTAAAAGAGGTGAAGTCAGTATAAGGATTTTATGTATATCTTGGTCGGTGTTATTACTAAGTTGAAAACGTACCCATATATGTGTATCGAGCATACCTGTATTGATGTAGTCTTTTTTATAGGGCTTAAATAAGTGTTGGGTACGTATTTGACTAAGGTTTAATTCGTTCAAGTCTAGATACACATCGCTATGTTTTAAAATGCAAGTTTGTTCTTTTTGATTGATATTGATAGCTTGTGCAAACACAGAACTATAAAACATTATAAAAAAATAAAGTAAAAACTTTTTATGTAAGGAGATATCATAAAAAATTCTATCTAAAATCATGTAAAAAGCTCATTTTGGCACATATTTAGCATAAAAATAGTTTATACTCTAGTTACATTATGTAGTTTGAGTGTCTAGAAGGGAATGGTATGACAAAAATATATATGGTGGTGATACTTTTTTTATGGGTTGTACACAAAATAAGCCTCAACCTAATGCTCAACCTGAGTGTAGGCAAGAATCCACCCATGCAACAGACTGGATAGCTTCATGGCGCAACTGTGCCGGAGACGGTGCTGTAAAAAAAGATGGTACTCTCTGGCAGTTTGGTAAGGTAGAAGGATGTGACGGGGGGCAGATTATTCCTATTGATTCTCAGACAGGTAATCCAATATATAGACCTAAAAAGTATTATCATCTTCAGCCTACAAAAATAGGGGAGGGGTTTGATGGTGCTACAGTTATCAACAGTAGTTATAGAGTGTATGCTATTAAAAAAGATGGAACACTTTGGGGTTGGGGTGAGCGTTTATATGAAATGCTAAAACTGTTAAGTGCCAGTCATGATTGGGCATATTTTAGGGCTAAATGGGAAGGTAATGGGTGTTGTGCTTATGATGTGGGCTTAAAACAAGACGGTAGCCTATGGCGTTTCCCTGAATTTTTTGATTTTAAACATAAAGATCCCAAGCCATTTCTTAAGCGTATGGGCGGACAGTCGGTATGGGATAAGGTATACCTTGGATGTTGTAGACTCTATGCTATGAAAAAAGACGGTAGTATCTGGGTTAATGATAATAGCTCTGCATTGGTACCCTACACTTCTAAAGCATGTAGCGTTGCTGATAGAGAGTTCTGTACAAATATCAAAGAGGGCTTTGCAAAAATACTTTCGGGTACTATTGGAGCAGAGGAATCTGTTGAAGTAGTAAAAATTGACTATAGTAAAAAGGGCGGCACGCTGTGTATTATGCCTGAGATACGTTATGAATAAAGTTTTTTTAATGCTTCTCTTTCTCTCAACTTTTGTGATACAGGGGTGTGGTGCACCCAAGAAGCAAGAGAAAATTCTACTCCCTATCCCTCAAAGCTGTGGAGTGTATAGTATTGTGTATGGGAGTGTCAATGCTCATAACTTCTTTTTTACGCCAAATCACCAAAGAGTAGATATATTTGGTATAGATTTAACACACTATACAAATAAAACACTTTTAATTTATGGGAAAGAGTGGGTGCAGACTATTGGTGGTCTTGGTGAAGATAGTAGTAGCCATACCAATATAAATCTTTCAGATGTAAAGATAATCCAAGTGGTCGAAAAAGGGGAAATAGATAGAGAAAAGCTACTTCATTTATGTGTAACACTAGAGAAGAAAGAAAAAGAATGAAATTATTGAGAATAGTGTTGTTGATATTGGTGATGATGAGTGCAAGCATAGAGATGACTTTTGCCAAGTCACGTACATTAACACAAAAAGAGCTTCAAGAGTATAAGCCTCTCAAGGCTAATGAAGGTAGGAAACTGATGCCATTAAGTAAAGCAAAACTTAGTGATGTACATCTGGTAAAAGCTGTGAAGTATTTTGATATAAAATCGTATGAGATAAACTATGATGATTTAATTTATACAGGAGGATGGTCTTTTGATATGGCGGCATATAGTAGACTTTCTAAGTATGAAAAGCAAAAAATACGTTCTGTAAAACCAGTGAAGAGTAAAGAACCATTCGGGGCAACATACTTTTTAGATTCTCCAATGAGAGAAATATATAATTTACATTATATTGATATGCATTCTAATGTACATACTTTCGCTTCAAGAAAAAAACTTTTAGATTTTTTAGGTGAGATAGATACCCCAACTGAATTGCATATGGCTCTTTTAAATAGAGAGGGAGAAATACGATTTAAGCGGCTAGGAAATATCTATATATTAAGACATAAATCAGTCTCTTTTGAAGATTATGATAATGACGCGTATGACTGTTCTGTAAGTATTTATCATGAAATTATGGATATGAAAGGGACAATACTCTTAAGTAAAGAGATAAGTTACAAAGAATATCGAGGAAAGAAATGCGAAAAGTTGTAGAATTCTTTTAATTTTGGCACATTTTTGTCATACATTGTTGTTATACTATATGACATTAAGAGGAGTGTGGATGAAAGTCTTATTTGGTTTGTGGTTACGTTTGCTTTTAGTTGTACTATTTGTACAGGTGTCTTGGGCTTCTCCTACAACTATGTATGAGAAAGAACCTAATAATACTCCGGTGGAAGCGGCGCATTTTTCGGGCGCGATGCTTCTTACCGGACTTCTTGATAAAGGTGACCAAGATGCGTATATGTGGGAACTTGATGATGAGAATAGTCAATACCTTTGGGATATAGAACTGATAGGTGTCCCTCACGCGATGACACGTATAGATATTATGAAGGTGACATTCACTCCTGATGGTAAAGAAGTCTTGGACTATAAGAAGTTTTTTTCTTTTGGAACACGCACTGGAGACAAACCTATACATCTTAAGCATCTTCTGTTTGACAAAGGTGATTATTTGATTGCAGTGAGTTCCAAAAGTAAAAATGGAACCAATACAAAACACAATTATCAAATAAATATCATTAAAGATAGAAAAGCATCCAAGAGTAATTTGGAAAAAAGAAAAAATGCCCCTAATATCTCTTCAACTTTTTATCCTTATCTCTTTAAAGAAAATATGGGATGGTTCTCTTTTGAGATAGATAAAGAAGAGCGTCAAAAACTTTGGACACTCTCTGGTGTAACTACCATAGGGCATCCTCTGAATGTTGTGCTTGAAGATAAAGCAGGACATGCTCTTTTTCAAACAACTGTTAATAAATTTGGTAAATTTAAATTGGTTGATTTGGAACTGGATGAGGGGAAATATTATCTGAAATACAGTACTGATAGTGAAGGCACAAAAAATGCATCAACACTCTACAGTACAGGTGCAGTAAAGATAGAGAGCAACGAGATAGAACCTAATAATGACCGTGATGATGCCAATACAATCTCCTATAGAAAGACTATTCATGGCAAGGCAAATAAAGAAGGGGATTATGATTACTTTAGTTTTAAATTACCTTTCAAGATTGAAGACAAACTATTTGATTTAAAATTGCTATCGAATGATAAAGATCAAAAATTTTATCTTAAAGATAGAGAAGGTCATACACTACAAGAAAAAAGTATCGACAATAATTATACGATGACAAATCTTCGTTTAGAACCCAATAAAGCATATTATATCTCTGTGTATAGTTACAATAAAGATGGAAATTATAGTTTCAAATTTTCAAATTTTAAAGAAGCAAAACTTGGTGAAGAAGTAGAACCTAATGATGATGTTGAACATGCCTATGCTATACCATTGCAAGAAAAAATACATGGATATCTGTAAGGAGATGAGTATGACTGCTTTGGCTTTAACATTGAAGAGCCAAATAAACTTTGGAGTATTGTGGCACGTGGTGAGAATATCAAACGATTGTCGATATATAAAGCATCTAGCTCCAATACGATGTTAAGCATCAATAAAGATAAAGGGAATGAATTATTACTTAAAAACCTATTTTTGCTTCCTGGTAACTGACCTTACGGACTTTACAAAAACATAGTAAAATAACATATCTTAACTTTCGCACCTAAATCCAAGCATTTTCTGAGTAACATCCTGCAATACAGCGATGATACTCACTAAGTCTTCATTCCTATTTACAATATCTTCAATTTTAGCTATCTCATCAAGTATAATAATGAATGTCTGCATAGC
>VCAW01000029.1 GCA_013607775.1 Campylobacterota bacterium
GAGCCTAAGAGGTTTAATGAAGTGATTAGAAATATTTTGAAGGGTAAATAATGTATAACACCCCATACTGCCAAATCCAACATCTAAATCCATAAAATGCAATTCTATGCAAATGGAAACAGTTTTGCGAGGGTGATGAGTATCGTAATCCTTTAAGATATGCCCTAGAGGAGATAAATAAAAAAAGAATGCAGCTAGGTATAAAGCAGACTTATAACCAATAGAGGGTATGGTAGAGATAGCATCATACTTAGCTTTTTAGCTTTGATACTTTCATCTTTTGAAAGTAAAAGTTCAATCTTATTAAAAAGCTTTTGAGCTTCTAAGTCTAAGTTGTCTATCATTTTATTAAGTGTACATATTAAAGTATATCAAAACTTTATATCTTCCCCTCCAAAAAATGCTCAAATATTTCAGATACCAAGGCGATACGCTCCGTAAAACTCTTCTTTGATGCACGTTCATGGATGGTATGGTCACCGTCTCCGTAAGGCCCCCAGCCGTCAAGTGTAGCTACGCCTTGGGAGGAGATGATGTTTGCGTCGCTTACGCCTCCGCGTTTTTCTGTGGGGAGTTGTACGTTGCATAATGTATTGATATGTTCTACAAAAAGTGCTTGTTCTGCGGAAGGTTGCATGACGTCTCTTTGTATGCCACCACTAAGTGTTGAAGTAGTGCCTTCTACATAGTTTGTTGCTACTATCTCATCTATGGACTTGAGAACTCTGTCACGTTCTTCTGTGGTAATGTAGCGTAGCTCGAAGGTGAGGTGGGCTTTGGGGGAGATGGTGTTGGCACCTATGCCTCCGTGGAGTTTGCCTACGTTTACGGTGGTTTGTTTCTCTAGGTCAGTTAGAGCCACAAGCGCTATGAGTTTTTGTGCAGCTTCCAAGTTGGCATCGGCTCCATTAGTGTAGTGGTTTCCTGCGTGTGCAGCTTTACCTTCGATGTCTATGAAAAAGGTACCCACACCTTTGCGTCCAATAACCACTTCATCGTTCACCCCTGCCGCTTCAAAGACCATACAGTAGTCGTAAGCTTTGGCAATGTCTGCTGAGAGGTACTTCGAGTCGTCACTTCCTGTCTCTTCGTCACTGACGAGCAAGAAGTCTATGTTGTGGATGTCTCCGTATTTCTCTTTGGCATTTCTGAGGGCTTGGAGGGCGACATAGTTTCCACCTTTCATGTCACAGACTCCCGGGCCGTATATCCACTCTGCATCTTCTGTGAAGTTTTCAAAAGTATCAGGAGGGAAGACAGTGTCAAGGTGTCCAAGAAGTAGAAGTTTTTTACCCTCTTTATGATGGGACTTAAAATGTAGATGATTACCTATCTCTTCTCTTTGATGTATCTCTAGGATATAGCCCAAATCTTGTAGCCATGAAGCAAAGATTTCTCCATTTTTGTCTACACCGGCTTTGTTTTTCGTCCACGAATTTATCTCTATGATGCTTTTTAATTCATCAAAATTACTACTTTTCATATATTAACCTCATTAACTTGTCTTGTATCAATGCTTATTTTAATAAAAAAGTGTAGTATATATCATTAATTTAACATTACCGTACTAAGTAAATACCTTAATTTTTGAAAGAGTGAGAAGAAGTGAGATGTGAGTAGAGAAATTTGAAGGACTACCCGTAGGTAATTCAAAAATTTATCTGCTTGCAGCTTACTTCTTCTCGCTCTTCCCAAAGGGTGCAATGCTTTCGTCCATACTCTGCGTTAGATTTTCTCGAATTCGCTAAGGCGAGTCCTTTAAAAATCTGCCTTGATTATGAACGAAATCATTACATCAAAACTTAAGGTATTTACTTAGTACGGTAATTGTGTGGAGGAAGCAATGGGTAGAAAAATTGGTATGTGGCTCTATAGTAATGGTGGTGGAGACAAGATTCAAAAGAAAATTGTTAAGAAACTTAAAGAACGAGGTATTGAAACGGCAACAGATATTAACCTGCGTAATGCGATAGCTAAAAAAGGGCATATCTATCATGGAAAGCATAGAGTAGATGAACTGGATTTGTTCTTCTCTTACAATGCCGGTGAGCAGACACAGTACCAGACTTTTTTGTACCAAGCACTCAATCGTGTCATGCCGATGATAAACTCCTATGATGCTTTTTCGCTTACGGAAGACAAGTTTCAAACTTCATTTTTACTGCAGCAACATGGCATAGCCACACCAGATTTTCAACTTTGTCATAGAGATGACAGTAAACAGCTTCAAAAGATTATGAATAAGTGGTCTAAGATGGTTTATAAACCAACCGATGGTTGGGGTGGGGTAGGACTTACCAAGATAGAAAACCAAGCGACACTTGATATGTTGTTGCCATTTCTAAATCAGATGGATTTACGTTTCTTCTATGTTGAGAAGTTTGTGAAGTATGATAACACGGATTTTAGGGTAGACATCGTAGATGGTGAGTTTGTCGGATGTTACGGACGTAAGGCTTCCAAGACTGACTGGCGTACCAATGTCACAAGTGGGGGTTCAGTCTTTTTGCGTGAGCCAGATGATGAAGTCATCGCCATCGCTAAAAAGGCAGCTGAAGTATGTGGTACGGACATTGCTGGGGTGGACATCATCTATGACTTGGAGAGAGAAGAGTATGTGATACTGGAAGTAAACGGCATACCGGCTTTTGCTACACCAGAGCAGGAGAAGATGGGCTTGGATTTCAATAAAAAGAAAATTAACTTGATTGTTGATATGATAGACAGAAAAACAAAGAAGTAGGGGGTTAGGCTTATCTTGAAATACTCCGGCACAATGCAAATGGCGAAGCCACCCCTTTGGGGACGGTGCATTGTTTGTCGCATTCCAAGATAAACCAAAACAAGATAAACCAAAAATAGACGTAGTAGTATAAAATTAACGAGGAGAACAAATGGCAAAGCAAAAACAAGATAAATTACCAAAAATAGGGATGTTATACCTAGATCATGTACTGAGATTTTTTGATAAATCAAACTTTAAAGGGTGGCCGGACAAGATAGAGACGGTAACCTACCACTGGAAAAATGATAAAGATCGTTTTATCAAAGAGGTAAAACGCAAGAAGATAGACATTCTTATAGGGAACATCCCTGCTACTGCATATGAAACATTTAGAGAGATAGCACGTGCGTTGCCAAATGTACAGTTTATACCGTCTATGGATACACAGTTCTCCAATAAGTCAAAAGAGAATGTGACACGTTTTGCATGGAAGTATGATATACCTATCCCTCAAACGTATATATTTTATGACAAAGAGAAGGCTGCGAAGTTCATCGACAAGACAGAGTTTCCTAAGATTATCAAAAAATCTTACGGCCCTTCTAACTATGGTGGATACTTTGTGCATAAGGTTGACTCTGCACAAGAGGCGCATAACCTTTTGGCACAAAAGAAGTACCATCCAGCCTATTTCCAAGACTTTGTACTGATGTCTGCAGATGTGCGTGTGATGCTCATAGGGCATAAGCCTGTCTGTGCTTTCTGGAGACGTCCACCTGAGGGTGAGTGGTTGACCAATACAAGCCAAGGTGGAAGTATGGACTATATGGATGTTCCTAAAGAGCTGCTTGACCTTGCTGTACAGGTTTCCAAAAATGCAAATGCTGAATACTGGGCATGTGACATCGCTGTGGGTGAAGATGGAAAGTACCGTATCTTAGAGTGTGCGACAGCCTTTGCTGCGTTCCCATACATTAGAGACTGGATAGGTCAGTACTTGATGTGGAAGTTCTCAAATGGTAGATTTCCTAAGCCAAACATTCCACTATACAACTGGGAAGAGCTTGGTAAGATGGATGCTTCTGTACTTAGAACACTGCGTTACATTACCTTTGGACGTTATACACCGAGTTATGATGGTGCCTATTTCCTTGATAAAAAGACCAAAGAGACAGAGCAAGGTGAGATGTACCTTCATGAACTAGATGCACTGTATCCTATTTTACTCACAGAAGATAGAACCAAGGAAGAGTGGCCAAGTGATAAGTGGAATTTCCAAGATAACTATGGGCATACAGTTAGAAAAGTACATGCTAAGTCTAATCCTGTTGATAGAGAACTTCCTAAAGAACTTGAAGAAGTCTCTAGTGATGAGAGTGAAGAATCAGCTGTGATGCTTACAGAAAAGAAGATGAAGAAAATACTCACAAAAGTAGAGGGTATAGGTAAGAAAAAATCTAATGAACTCATCAAAGAGCTTGGTGTCGATGGTTTGGTGGATGCTTTAGAAGATGCACCGGAAAAGCTCAAGAAAGATTTTGACTGGATGAAGAAGAAAGTACTTAAAGAACTTAACAAGCAGTGGGAAGCCTTTAAGTCTAAACTCTAACTATAAACGGTGTTGTCATGGGACAACACCCTACAACTTACCCTATAGAAAATTTGCTATAATTCCACAAAATAAATAGTTTAAAGATACATAATAATGAAAAACCAATATATGTCTTATGATGAGAGTTTAAACTTTCTTTATGAGATGGAAAAAAGCTATCCTGACCTTATCAAAATTATTAAAATAGGTACAACCTATGAAGGGCGAGACATTGTCTTAGCTAAGATAAGTAAAAATGTCGAAACAGCCGATGAAAAACCGGCGATGCTCTTTACTGGGAGTATACATGCACGTGAGTGGGTGGGGCATGAGTTGGCGTTGAAGTTCATTAGCTATATGGCTGAAAATCAGGACATAGACCCAGTGTTAGAAAAGTCACTCACTGAGTCTACTATGTATATGGTGCCTTGCCTAAACCCTGATGGGTATGAGTATTCACGAAAACACTTCTCTTTTTGGCGTAAAAACAGACGCAAGAACCATGATGGTACCATAGGGGTAGACCTTAACCGTAACTTCTCCATAGGATTTGTGAAGCAGTCTAACACCTCTTCAAACGTGTATGGTGGAGAAGAGCCATTTTCTGAAGCAGAGACAAGAGCCATCAAAGAGTTTGTTGATGCACATGAAAACATTACTATAGCTTTTGACTACCACTCTCAGGGAAATGTATTTTTCCCTGCACACAAGTTTATGCACGAAGCAGAGATAGACGGCACAGACATGAACGTACTCTGTGCCAATATGAACGATGAGTTTGCCAAAGTAACAGGACGTAAATACGGTATACACAGAGGGAAGCCACCTGCAGGGCTCATCTCTGGTTCTGGACGTGAGTACTACTACTCAAGAGGTATCATCGCTATCGTTGCTGAAGTAGGGACGAAGAATATCCCTGACTATATGAAGAGTATGTCAGGGAGTATTCATGAAAATATACCTGCACTTAAACATGCCTTTTCTGAAGTTGTCAACTACTCTGCAGTAGCCCCTAAAAGGGTAGATAACTTTACCGTAGAGAGCAGAGATGCCAATTCTGTGACACTGATATGGAAATATGAAGTGCGTGATGACATCTTCTTTGAGATTTACAGAAGTACCAAAGATAAAGATGCCTGTAATGAGCGTACCAAAGTAGGTGTTGTAGGGGCTCAGAGTTTTACTGATACAGACTTGAATTCGTCAACAAACTACCACTATACCATCCGTGCAGTCAATAAAAATACAGGCTATAAATCACCTTTTGCACCTGTAGTGAAAGTACGTACATGGCTTGAAGATGATGAGTTTTTCAAACTTATCTTTGCAAACAAGTCGGGTACAGGGTATGTAGGGCAGTACACGCAAGAGCAGAACCGTTCACACTTTGGACTTAACTCACTTTTTGTGGGTATCAACAAGTCTCGTGGTATCTGTGATGCCGTGATGAGTTTTGACCTTGACAGTATTCCTGAAAATGCCATTATCAAGTCCGCTCGTTTTTACATCTACCCGATGAACCGTGTAGGTGCGAAGATAGAGAAGTTTGGGGAGTGGAATCTCTCTTTACTCGAACAAGATAGTTTTACTGAAGTGACAGATTTTAACGAAGTGGAAAATGCCAAGAGTAAAGGTGTTATGGGGCGTGCTATACAGTCGAGTAACCTTACTCAGGGTATTTGGAATCATTGGACTTTTTCTAAACATGAGTGTGAACTTTTGCAAGAAGAGATAGACAAAGGAAAAGCAGTCTTTAGACTTGATGGCCCTAAAAGTTTACCAGATGGTGAAGACTCACAGATGATGCAGTTTGATATAGGATATGGTAAGTATGGTGGAGGTATTCACTATAGACCGATACTGGATATAAAATATACACTTGAAAATGAAAAAATAAAGTTATCCAGTGCTACACGCACAACAATCTGTACTGACAAAGTAAAAGAGGGACTCAAATCTGGCTTTGATAAAGAGGGTAACCGTGTGTATGGCTACCTTGACTTTGACCTAAGTCAGCTTCCTGACCCGCAAACTACGATGATAACCCAATGTGCACTTCGCATACGCAATAACAATACCTTTAAGAGTAAGTCAGATGTACATTACTATGTGGAGCTTGTAGAGCTTGATGAAGTAGGTACCTACGAGGACATTAAAAATCGCGAGAAGATAGAGTATATCGGGTATGAAGTGTCAGAGAATGATTTGGCGAAAAAAGAGTGTCAGTACTTTAAGTTTGATACACTCTCTAAAAAAGTTTTAGATGAAATGCACCAAGAGGGTAAAAAACTCAAACTTGTTATCAAGCCTACGTCTTCTCTGGGCATAAAAAATAGAATTATCGAGTGGAATGACGATGTTGAACTTGTCATTAAGTACATTCCTAAGAGACGACAGCCTGTAGCCAAAGTGGAAAACCTCAAAATCAGCAAAGAGAACAAGATGATAAAGCTCTCTTGGGACAAAGTAGATGACGAAGCACTGAAGGGCTACTATGTGGTACGAAACAGCTTTCATACACCAAACCACTTCATGGATGGGGTAAAGATATATGGAGGGAAAGACACCTACACCTACGATAACTTCGCCTCTTTTGATAAAGAGAAGTTCTATGCTGTCTTTGCTTATGACGATGTACCAAATTTCTCTGAACCAGCGGTTATTGCATATAACCCTTTAGAAAAGTATTAACTAAATAGGAGTCATTAACTCCTATTTAAAATCCTATATGTTATACTAAAGTATGACAAAACAAACATTACTCGAACTACTAGAAGCATCAACAGATAAAAAGTTTCTCTTTCTTGGCAGAGAAGGACTCTTTACCCAAGATGAGATAGCACGTTTTTTGAAAAAGTATGATATCACTATGACAAAGTACCTCGAAGAGGATGTTGCAGTTATTATCGAGCCACTCAATCTTAACCCAGTAGAAGAAGATATCTCTAACGATGCCTATGATAAGAAAATACCTTCATTTTCTTTAGATGAATTTGAGAAGTTACTCTCGGCAAATATCAATGATGATGAGCTTCTGATGGCTATCAAACTGACCAATGACCAAGCACGTGTTTTCAGACTGTTAGGTAATGAAAATATCTCTGAAGAACTCTTTGTGAAACTTCTTATGATGTATCAGTGGAACGATGATGAAGAAGATAATAGAGAAGACCGTGATACCATTATGTACACACTTAAGCGTTACATAGACATCAAACCTAATGAAGCCGATTTACACTACTCTTACTTAACACTACGTCGTTTGGCTACTGAGGCTACAAACCCTAAGCTCTTGTTAGCGCTTATTGGTTTTCAGAACTTTGAATTTCTTATAAGAGGGAAAGAGAAGGTGACGCTTCGTGAGACCATCGCACGTAATGCCAACCTAGATAAAGAGGTCATCACCAAGCTTGTGAGTCTTAGAGATAAAAGAGTAGATGTAGCACTGGCAGGAAATGCCACAGTAGAGACAGCACTTTTACAAACACTCCTAGCCAAAGAGAACGAGCAGATAAACGAAGCACTTGCTACCAATGCAAATATTGATAACGAGAGTTTTAAAACATTACTCACCAAAGAAGACAAAGTGGTACAACTCTTGCTACTTTCTCAGAAGATTGATGTAGAACGTTTAGCTTTTATAGATGCCCAAGCATTGGATGAAGCACTGTTATCGACGATAGGAGCCAATGAGCATTTAGACACAGCAGTGATAGATGCCCTTATACAAAGAGAGCATGAGACACTCTTGTGTAACCTTGCACAAAATAGAACACTGAGCACCGAACAACTCGAAGCCATCTATGAAAAAGGCATGAACGCTACGCTAGCATGTTTAGCTATGAATGCTGCTATGCCTGTAGCGTTGTTAGAAAAGTTTTACAGCAGCTATGAAGAGAGGGACGTACAGTTGGCTTTAGCCCATAACCCCAGTACCCAAGAGCCCATACTCCGTGCACTTTTTGAAAAAGATGACTTGGAGATACAAAGAAGTATGGCATCAAATCCTTCTATCCCTTTGGATATTTTAGATATTCTCAAGGTTGATATGAGATTGCAAAATGAGTTGACGAAGAATCCTATACTCATAAAAGGGTATGAGACAGTGTTAGATTATGACAAGAAGGCGGTACAGTTTTAATGAAAGCAAGTAATATAACTAAAGTAGTAAACAAACTCATCGTACAGAAGCTTCCTGTGTTTATCTGGGGTGCGCCTGGTATTGGAAAGTCTTCTATCGTGAAGGCTATCGCAAAAGAGCAGGAGTTGGAGTTCTTGGACTTACGTCTGTCGTTGCTTGATCCTACAGACTTAAAAGGTATTCCTTTTTTTAATGCTGAGACAAATGAAGGTGTATGGGCAAAACCCAGCTTTTTACCTTCCAATCCAGACTCTAAAGGTATCTTGTTTCTAGATGAAATAAACACCGCTCCTCCAGCAGTACAAGCTTCTGCGTATCAGCTTATTCTTGACCGTAGAGTAGGGGAATATGAATTGCCTAAGGGGTGGAGTATAGTCGCAGCAGGAAATCGTGAAAATGACAGAGGGGTGGTATATAAGATGCCACCACCTCTTGCAAACCGTTTTGTACACTTCGAGATGGAGGTTGACTTTGATGATTGGAAAGCATGGGCGTACAGTGCCAAAATAGATGCTTCTATCATCGGGTATTTAGCGTATGATAAATCAATGCTTTTTACTTTTGATGCCACATCAAATGAGAAAAGTTTTGCTACGCCTAGGTCTTGGGAATATGTCGATAGTATTGTAAAATCTGGGATAGATGATGATTTGATATTAGATAGTATTAGCGGGGCTGTAGGGCGTGAGGCAGCCATTGGGTACATTAGCTTTAAGAAGGTGATGAAAGAACTTCCTGACCTTAATACCGTACTGGATGGCACACTCACTGAGCTTGAAGATGATGACTCAAAAGTAATGATGGCACTAGCCATTGGGCTTGTGAATGCTCTACTGGAAAATGATACTCCAGAAGCCATAGACAATGTCTTAAAGTTCTCTCTTAAACTCCCCGGTGAGTTTTCTATTATGCTGGTAAAAGATATGCAACAAAATGGAATAGATGTAGAAGGTTCCAGCGAATGGGGTGAATGGGTGAGGGAGTTTGCGTATCTTTTAGCCTAACATTTTATTTTTGTGGGCTAGTCGGTTAACTCCTCCTCTGTTATAATATGGTATGAATT
>VCAW01000030.1 GCA_013607775.1 Campylobacterota bacterium
CAGACATTCATTATTATACTTGATGAGATAGCTAAAATTGAAGATATTGTAAATAGGAATGAAGACTTAGTGAGTATCATCGCTGTATTGCAGGATGTTACTCAGAAAATGCTTGGATTTAGGTGCGAAAGTTAAGGATGATAAAACACGGTTTTTGAAAGCAGGTATGGACGACTATCTGGCAAAACCCATAAAATCTGAAACACTTAAAGCATGTTTAAAAAGATTTCTAGCGTAAACAGCTGTAGCATTTAGTGCCTTAACGTGTTTTTTGATATGATATACCTAGTTATAGGGAAAAAGAAGGCATATCATGGGAAAAATGGATAGGTTTAGTGTTTTAATTGCGGACGATCATGAAATCGTCCGCAGTGGTATTAAGTTTACCATAGAGTCAGAGGAACAGTTCTATATAGAAGATGAAGCATCCTCATATGATGAACTTCAACTACTTCTTGCAGCAAAGCAGTATGCACTTTTGATTTTAGATTTAAACCTTGGTGACAAAAATGGTATTCAAACTATTAAAGATATCAGTAAACAGTATGAAAATTTACCTATTTTGGTATTGAGTATGTTTCCGGAAGATCCTTATGCCCTACAGTCCATCCAAGCAGGTGCAAAGGGCTACCTTAATAAAAAAATAGTTTCCAAAGATCTACGCTATGCCATCCATAAATCATGGATGGAAAAATCTACATAAACGAAGCATATAAAGAGACACTCTCTTACGGTACAGCCTTAGAAAAAAATACTAAAAATTCCATAGGGACACTCTCACAACGTGAGTATGAAGTCTATACACTTCTTGTTTCAGGTATTACTTCCAAAGAGATAGCTCAAAAACTTGATCTCAGCCAAAAAACCATCTCCACCTACCGTACACGCATCCTTAAAAAGCTCTCCCTCTCCAACACTACACAACTCATACATTTTGCACTGCAGGATGCTTTAGGTGAGAACTAGGCAGAAATATAGGCATTCCTGATACGCATTTTAATCAGGAGTTGGATATAATTATTGTAAATAAATCAGGGTGAGGGATACACATAGTATGGATAAAAAATACAAAATCGCCATATCAGGCACAGGATACGTAGGCTTGTCAAACGGCTTGCTTTTGGCACAAAACAATGAAGTAGTAGCACTAGACATCATTCCAGAAAAAGTAGAGATGCTCAACAACAAACAATCTCCCATAGAAGACAAAGAGATAGAAGAGTATCTTCTCAAAGATTCACTCAACTTTAGAGCCACACTTGATAAAGAAGAAGCCTACACAAACGCTGACTTTATCATCATCTCTACACCTACAGACTATGACACTGAAACCAACTACTTTAACACCAAGTCCATCGAGTATGTCATCGCAGATGTTTTAGAAGTAAACCCCGATGCTACAATGGTCATTAAGTCTACTGTACCCGTAGGCTATACCAAATCCATTAGAGAAAGATTTAATACACCCAATATCATCTTCTCACCTGAGTTCCTTCGTGAAGGTAAAGCACTCTATGATAACCTCTATCCAAGCCGTATCATTGTAGGTGAAAAGTCTCAAAGAGCAGAGACCTTTGCAAAGCTTTTAGCCCAAGGTGCTATAAAAGAAGAGATTTCTATGCTCTTTACTGACTCTACAGAAGCAGAAGCAGTTAAACTCTTTTCCAACACCTACCTGGCTATGCGTGTGGCATACTTTAATGAGTTAGATTCTTATGCACAGGCACATAACCTCGATAGCCGTCAGATTATCGAAGGGGTAGGGTTGGATCCACGTATAGGTTCACACTACAACAACCCAAGCTTTGGCTATGGTGGTTACTGTCTACCTAAAGACACCAAACAACTCCTAGCTAACTACAAAGATGTCCCTTCCAATATGATAGAAGCCATCGTCAATGCTAACAGTACAAGAAAAGACTTCATCGCAGACTCAGTACTTGCTAGAAATCCTAAAATAGTAGGTATCTACAGACTTGTCATGAAATCGGGTTCAGATAACTTTAGAAGCTCTGCTATACAGGGTATCATGAAACGTATCAAAGCCAAAGGTATAGAAGTAGTCATCTACGAACCTGTTTTTGAAGAAGAAGACTTCTTTAATTCACGTGTCATTAAAGACCTTGATGCCTTTAAAGAGATGTCAGATGTCATCATCGCCAACCGTATGTCTGAAGATTTGGCAGATGTGGAAGAGAAGATTTACACGAGAGATATCTTTGGTGGTGATAGTTAATAATGACTAATATCATTTTATGTGGAGGAAATGGTACAAGATTGTGGCCGCTTTCTCGTACACTTATGCCAAAACAATTTGTAAAACTTTTTGATGGAGAATCTCTTTTTCAAAAGACTGTAGAACGCAATCAAAAAGCCTGTGACTCTCAGTGTATTGTTTCCAATACCGAACAGTACTTTTTAGCAGTAGACCAGATAGAAGAACACAACCGTGATCATTCAAAATCAAACATTCAACATTCAACATTCTTACTCGAGCCTATAGGAAGAAATACCGCACCGGCTATTGCCCTTGCTTGTTTTGCTTTAGATGAAGATGAAGATGAAGTGGTGTTAGTTACGCCTTCAGACCATCTTATTAAGAATGAAGAGGCATATCTTGAAGCTGTATCTAAAGCCGAAACTTTAGCACAACAAGATAAACTTGTAACCTTTGGCATCACCCCTCAATATCCTGAAACAGGATTTGGATACATTGAAGCAAAGCCAAAAGAGAGTGTTACGGATTACGAATTAAGTGTTACGAATGAGGGATTGGATGTTGTTTCTTTTAAAGAGAAACCTGATTTAAAAATAGCCCAAGGCTATCTTTCTGAAAATGCAACACTTGACACACAACACTTATCACTAAAGTTTTATTGGAACTCAGGTATGTTTTGTTTTAAGGCAGGTATATTTTTAGAGGAACTCAAAAAATATTCGCCTGATATTTATAATGCCAGCAAATCAGCCTATAAAAACGCTAAAGAAGAACTCGTAACACGTAGCACGCAGCACTTAACACGTATAAGTCATGATGACATGATGGCTATTCCTGAAGACAGTATCGATTATGCAGTTATGGAAAAGAGTGACAATGTCAAAGTAATCGCAGCAGACATTGACTGGTCCGACTTAGGAAGCTTTGAATCTCTAGACGAAGAGATTGAATCTTCTCAAAAAGTCATCAGTATTGATTCATCCAATAACCTGATACTCTCACCTAAACAAGTAGCAACGATTGATGTCTATGATTTGATTATTGTAGATACGGCAGATGCGCTTTTGGTCTCAAAAAAGGGAAGCAGTCAAAAAGTAAAAGAAGTTGTAAAAGTCTTAAAAGAGAATAATTCAGAACTGCCAAACATACATGTTACTGCACATCGACCATGGGGAACATATACTATTTTAGATGAGTCTCAGGGTTATAAGGTGAAACGTATTGTAGTTAAACCAGGTAAACGTCTCTCCTTGCAAAAACACCATCATCGTTCTGAACACTGGGTTATCGTGAGTGGAACTGCCATGGTAACACGTGGTACAGAGGAGTATATTGTAAAAGCCAATGAATCAACCTATATTCCCATGGGAGAAGTACATCGCCTTGAAAATGTAGGGAAAATCCCACTGGTCATGATAGAAGCCCAAGTCGGCGAATATGTCGGAGAAGATGATATCGTTAGGCTTGAAGATGACTATCAGAGAAACTAGCGATAGTGTTACGTGTTAGGTGCTAAGTATTACGAAAGAGCCATGAAGATAAAGGATTTTTATGAAGTGTGAAAAATTGGATGTTTGGAAGAAAAGTGCTAGACTTTCTGCAAATGTCTATAAAGCTTTTAAAACGTGTAAAGACTTTGGTTTTAAAGACCAAATCACTCGTGCAGGGCTTTCTATCCCTAGTAATATTGCCGAAGGTATGGAAAAAGAGTCTTTTAAAGAGCAAGCTAGATTTCTTGATATTGCCAAAGGTTCAGCAGCAGAGTTCGCAACACAAACCTATATTGGTATGGATATAGAGTATATTGACAAAAAAGAAGGAAAAAGATGGATAGAAGAGTCAGATCACATACTCTCAATGCTGTCTAATCTTCAAAAGTCAATTAGAGAAAAAATCGTAGCACGTAATTCGTAGTACGTAGCACATTATTAAACAAGGGAGAAAATATGAGTAAACAAAAAGTAGCACTCATTACAGGAATTACAGGGCAAGATGGCTCTTATTTGGCAGAGTTTTTATTGAAAAAAGGATATATTGTTCATGGTATAAAAAGAAGAGCTTCACTTTTTAATACTGACCGTATTGACCACCTCTATGAAGATCCACATGTAGAAAATCGTCACCTTATACTTCACTATGGGGAGATGACAGACTCTATGAATCTCACACGTATCATACAAGAGACACAACCAGACGAGATCTATAATCTTGCTGCCATGTCACACGTAGCGGTATCGTTTGAAACACCAGAGTACGTATCCAATGCAGATGGTACAGGAACCCTTCGTATTCTTGAAGCAGTACGTTTCCTGGGACTAAGTGAAAAAATACGTATCTATCAGGCGTCTACTTCTGAACTTTTTGGTAAGGTACAGGAAGTACCTCAAACAGAGACTACCCCTTTTTACCCACGTTCACCGTATGCCGTAGCAAAAATGTATGCCTATTGGATTACTGTAAACTACAGAGAAGCCTATGATATGTTTGCATGTAACGGTATCTTGTTTAACCATGAGTCTCCTGTGCGTGGTGAAACGTTTGTAACACGTAAAATCACACGTGCTGCATCTAAGATTGCACTTGGCTTACAAGACAAACTCTATTTGGGTAACCTAAACGCCAAACGTGACTGGGGACATGCAAAAGACTACGTCAAGATGATGTGGCTCATCTTACAAGCAGATGAACCAGAAGACTGGGTTATTGCAACAGGTGTGACTACAACGGTGCGTGACTTTGTACGTATGGCATTTGCCTACGCAGGTATAGAACTTGAATTTAAAGGTGAAGGTGTTGATGAAAAGGCATATGTTGTCTCTTGTTCCAACCCTGAGTATCAAGTAGCCATAGGGAAAGAAGTTGTAGGTGTTGACCCTCGTTACTTTAGACCAACCGAAGTTGACCATCTCATCGGTGATGCAACCAAAGCTGAAACAAAACTAGGTTGGACGCGGGAACACAAACTTGAAGACCTGGTTAACGATATGATGAAGTCAGACCTTAAATTAATGACTAAAGACCAATATCTTAAAGATGGTGGCTATAAAACTATGAACTATTTCGAATAGGAACAGAGTTACGTGCTAAGTACTACGGGTTACGAAAAGATCGGGAAGAATAGTGTGTTATGTGTAAGTATTATGTATTGGGAAAAGGAAAATAGAAATGAACTTTAAATCAAAGATTTTTGTCGCTGGAGGCACAGGCCTTGTAGGCTCTGCCATTATAAAAAACTTGCAAGAGAAAGGCTATAACAATATTATTGCCAACTATCACACAAGAGAACCAAAAGATAATTTAAAATTCAACATTCAACATTCAACATTAAATACGAACTCAGTTAAATATGTCAAACTTGATCTATTAGACTCAACAGCTACAGAAGCTTTTTTCAAATCTGAGCTTCCCGAGTTCGTATTTCTAGCTGCTGCAAAAGTAGGGGGTATCGTAGCCAATAACACCTACCGTGCAGACTTCATCTATGAAAACCTACAGATACAAAATAACATTATCCATCAAAGCTATAAACATAATGTGAAAAAACTTATGTTTTTGGGTCAACATGTATCTATCCCAAAAATGCACCACAACCAATGCCCGAAGATTGTCTCTTAACAGATACACTTGAATACACCAATGAACCTTATGCCCTTGCTAAAATAGCAGGTATCAAGATGTGTGAGAGCTATAACCTTCAGTATGGTACAAACTACATCTCAGTTATGCCCACCAATCTTTACGGACCAAATGACAATTTTGATTTGGAAAAGTCTCATGTTTTACCTGCCCTCATCAGAAAAATTCACCTCGGAAAAGCACTGGAATGTGTTAAGTGGGACGTGCTACGTGCTACGGGAAAAGATGAGCATTGGGAACTTGTAAAACAAGATCTAGATAGACTTCCTATTGAAGGGGTAAATGGTTCTTCAACACAAGAGGTTATTCTAAGTAAACTGGAAAGCTATGGGATAAAAACGCGTAGCACTGAACACGTAACACGTAACTCAACACAAATTGAAATTTGGGGATCGGGGAACCCGAAACGCGAATTTTTATACTCGACCGATATGGCAGACGCATGTGTATTTCTCATGGAAAATCGTAATTTTTCCGACATCATGCATAGTCCACAACACGTAGCACATAATACGGTCGAAGACCAAAAGACTCGCGAAGCAGTTCGTAGCACTGAACCCGTAACACGTAACACGATTTCTGACGAAGTCAGAAATACCCACATAAACATTGGTACAGGCGTTGACATCTCCATTAAAGAGTTGGCTGAAACCATCAAAGAGATTGTAGGCTTTAGGGGTGAACTCTATTTTAATGCCGACAAACCAGACGGTACTATTAAGAAACTGACAGATCCATCTAAACTGCATGCCTTAGGTTGGCATCACAAGATTGAGCTTCGTGAGGGTATTGAAAAAATGTATAGATGGTATCAAGGATAAGAGTAGCTAAGATGCTTTGTTTTTGTTGTTATAGTTAAAGAAAGTCAATCGTGATCTTAAATTAAATTGTACTCCTGCATAAGTTCAAAAACATATGGCACTCCGCAAAGGAGTAAGATATGCAAACAG
>VCAW01000031.1 GCA_013607775.1 Campylobacterota bacterium
GAGTGATGGGGGTAACTCTGGGGAGTTTTATACACCTCGACCGCTCATCAAGACAATCGTAGATGTGGTAGACCCTCAGATAGGAGAGAGCATCTATGACCCTGCTGTGGGGTCGTGTGGGTTTCTCATAGAGGCGTATAACCATATACGCTATGACGATGTAGAGGCGAACAAGCAAAGAGAACTCTCTACCTCTGAGCTAAAGTTCCTCAACGAAGAGACCTTTTTTGGAAATGAAAAGACACCACTAAGTTACGTGATGGGTGTGATGAATATGATACTCCACGGCATCGAGTCGCCCAACATCGCTAAAACCAACACCCTCACCAAAGACATAAGAGGACTAGAAGAGAAAGACCGCTACGACTGCATACTTGCCAACCCGCCTTTTGGAGGGAAAGAGAAAGAGCAGATACAGCAGAACTTCCCCATAAAGTCTAACGCGACAGAGCTTCTGTTTCTCCAACACATGATGAACCATCTCAAGCTAGAGGGTAGATGTGGTGTGGTCATTCCTGAGGGTGTGTTGTTTCAGACAAACAAGGCATTTCAAGCAGTTAAAAAAGAGCTTTTAGAGCGTTTTAATGTGCATACCATACTTAGCCTGCCTAGTGGGGTGTTTTTACCTTACAGTGGAGTGAAGACCAATGTGGTATTTTTCGACCGTAAGGGGAGTACTTCAGACATCTTCTACTACGAAGTCACCCCTGAAAAGAAGCTCACAAAAAACAGACCCATTCAGTATGGGCATTTTAAAGAGTTTATAGAAACTTGGAAAGAACGAAAGCTTACAGCTAACTCGTGGATAGTCAATGTCAATGACATAGTAGACTACGACATCTCTGCAAAGAACCCGAACAATGTAGAAGTGGTTGAACACAAAGCACCGTTGGAGTTGGTGCAGAGCATTAAAACAAATGGAGCTGAGATAGAGAAGATTATGAATGAGATAGAAGCCATCATCAAAGGTAAGGATATCGATGAGTGAGGTGTATGAGCTTCCTGAGGGGTGGGAGTGGAAAAAGTTAGATGATTGTACTGATTTAATAACAAAAGGGACAACGCCAACAACTTATGGATATGAATTTTTAGATAAAGGTATAAATTTCTTAAAAATTGAAAATATTATAAATGGTAAAATCAATTTGGGTTCAATTGAGAAGTTTATTTCAGAAGAGGCTAATCAATCACAAAAAAGGTCTATTTTGCAAACTAATGATGTCCTTTTTAGTATTGCAGGAACGATTGGTGATACTGCAATTGTTGAAGAAAAACATTTACCTATGAATACAAATCAGGCAATTGCTATTATCAGACCTAAGGATTTTTTAGACTCATCTTTTTTAAAACAATCATTATTATCAGTTGTTTCGCATAGTACAAAGAAGAAGCAAAGAGGTGGTGCAATTAAAAATATTTCATTGGGTGATATTAAGAATACTGACATCCCCCTCCCACCCCTCCAAGAACAAAAACGCATCGTAGCCAAGCTTGACAGTCTCTTTGTCAAGATAGACCAAGCCATCGCCCTACATCAGCAAAACATTGATGAATCGGATGCCTTTATGGGGACTGTTTTGAATGAGGTGTTTGGGGAGTTGGAGGAGAGGTATGGTTTAACAAATTTCTCAAAAATCATTGAAGATAAAATACAAAACGGTCTCTATAAACATAAAGATTTTTATAATAATGACGGAGTTAATATCTTGAGAATTGATAACTTTTACAATGGTAGGATTAATGATTTTGGGATTAAAAGATTGTCTTTAACAAACGATGAATTAGAAAAATACAGTTTAAAAGAAAATGATATTGTTATCAATAGAGTAAATAGTATGGAATATCTTGGTAAATGTGCTTTTGTACCCAAACTAGCAGAACCTATGGTATTTGAATCAAATATGATGAGAATATCTGTATTAAAAGAAAATGATCCACTATATATAGTATATATGCTTCAAACAGAAAATATAGAAAATCAAATTTCAAAAAAAGCAAAAAGAGCTGTAAATCAATGTAGCATAAATCAGACAGATGTAAATACATTGAATTTTCCTATACCACCCCTAAAAACCCAACAAAAAACCGTCCAATACCTAGACCAACTCTCACAAAAAAACCAAGCCCTCAAAAAGGTACAACAAGAGAAAATGCAAAGCCTGAAAGATTTGAAAGCTTCACTTTTAGATAGGGCTTTTCGAGGGGAGATTTGATGACACCAGAGTATAAGTTTCAAGCATATGTTACAGGATTTACTGTATCTATTATGTATATTGTTATTACAGAGATAATACCAATGTTTGATGATATAAAGTCTTGGTCTGAATATATTAAGCCATTAGTCACACTTGCGTCTACAGCAGTAGTATATCAGACATTATCAAAATCACTTTTAGTATTAGCTAGAAATTTTAATTGGCTGAAGAAACATTTATTGGGTGTACAATATCTCAATGGCACATGGGTTGGTAAATTTACTGTAGCGAATGATGAACCTATATTTACAGTTGAAACATTTGAACAAACACTATCGGCACTACATATTTCTGGAGAAGCTTTTGATATGAAAGGTAGTACGTATGCACAATGGGAATCAGTAGCTGTGTCTATTGACAAAGGTGTTTTAACATATACTTATTCATGTAGAAGAAATGAGGAAAACTTTTCATTTGAAGGTATCGGGGTATTTAAACTCGATGGGAATCCACCTACTTATCTACGAGGATTTTCTGCTGATCTAACAGACGGTGGAAAAAGAAATGAAAATAGAGAAAAAAAAGTTTCCGATAAACTTTTGACTTTTGATGAAGCGTTAGAATTAGCTAAAAAAGAGTGTAGCTAGATTAAAACATTGAAGTGTTTCATATTAGAGAGAACTTTTAGAGGAGAGTTGTGATGGACATTACTACATTAGGAGTGGGTGCCATAATTGGTGCAACAGTAGTTGCAGGAACCAACCTTTACATCTTTATATCAAACCGTAAAAAAGATGAGATAAAAGAGAGGTTAGATAACCTTTATACACCTATGTATGTTTACCATATGGAACATATGAGGTACGGGATAGAAGATCCATACAAAGATTACCTAGAACTCAAAAAGATATATATACGTAACAGTATTTATGCCTCAGACAGACTCAAAGAACTTTTTGAGTCTGTAATAGATGCAGAATCAGAGTTTATGGGGTTAGATGAAAAAGAAAGAACTGAAAAAATGAATCATACACTTATGAAGAATGATAAAGGTGAAGAAAAAGATATTAAAAGTCTGATGTACAGAATTAGTGGATGGATACATCGAGAATATGATGAGCTACAGATTTATTATAGCAAAGGTAAGATAGCAAGATTTTTGTGGAGATGGAAAATTCATGATGACCCTTGTCATGCCAGAGGAACAATACCTGCTGGGCGTAGCTTCTAGTAATAGTAGTATTGAGATATGAGATTTTAATATAAGTTGAATTGTATCAAAAATGCTTTATAATGGTTGCCAATAGGTTGCCAAAATGATTTTAGAAAAAGTAGAAAATCTCTGAAAGTCCCTGTCTATAGGGCTTTGAAGCGATATGAAAATGTACTGGCTGAGAGGAAGGGATTCGAACCCTCGGTGAGTTACCCCACACAGACGTTCCAGGTCTGCACCTTCGACCACTCGGACACCTCTCATTAAACCATTGTATCTAGTAGCAATAAATAAAATAAGTTTTAGATTATTGTTTAGATAATGTAGTACCTCTCTCCAGATACCTGCGGCACCCAGTAAAGGAAGGTGGGCTGCTATGTTCCCATCCTGACCCGTTGTCTTCCAGTACCGTTGCACAGGTCTAAAAAGAGGCGAGAGAATTTTAGCCAAAAATAGCTTAATAGTAAGGCGTTTACTCTTCTTCGTCATTGATGACGGACCACTCGTCAAAAGGTAAAGCTTCAAAGTGTAGTTTTTCTATAGTATATTCATAACTGTTTGCGACAGTGATGATGGTGACTTTTTTGATACCGTATTTTTTGTAGATGCTAAACTTATTTTGTGACTTTACCCAAAGACTCTCTTCGCTCTCAAAGGGTGCAGGGATGATAAGTTCGTTATCTTCTGTGATGTAACCGTGTATCCCTAGTGTCTCTACTCCTATGTGGTGTTTCATAAGGGCGAGGGCTATCATGGTGTCAAACTGTAGGATGAATGGTTGTCCCAGTGTGAGGTATTTAGCAAAGGCAAAATCAAAGAGGAGCATTTTTTTACCAGATTTCTGATAGCGGTCATTGATGAAAAGTATGAGTTTTTCTTCTGTAAAGCGTTTAATGGTTTTGTAGAGCCAATCTTTGGAGACTTTGAACTTTTCTTTAGAAAACGTGTATATCTGATGGGTAGTTAGGTGTTTTGTGTGGTGTTGGGCAAGGAGAAGGAGGGGTTTTTGTTCTTGGGTATCAAAAGAGCTTTGAAAGAATGTTTTCATGGCTTGTTGAGCATTTTTTTGAGAACGGGCAAGAAGTGGCAGGGTGCCAGAACGTAAGAAATGGTTAAATCCACGGTTTTGGGAGGAGGTGTTTTCAAATGCTAAGAACTCTTCGTAGTCCAGAGGAAAGAGTTCCACCTCTTTAAAGTTTTTATCTTTAAGTGGTGTACGTGTAACAAGAATGAGCTGTGTCACATTTGGGAAGGAGGAGAGTGTCCCTTCTTCATAATGGTCTAAGACCAGAACATGAATATGGTTCTTGTCTATATAGTGTTGTAGTGTGCGTGTCTCCAAAGTGTTAAAGATGAGGTTTGGGTCTTCTAAGTCTATGTAGAGGATTTGTTCCTGTATGGCTTCGGAAAGGTAGTCTACTATAAGAGATGTTTTCCCTGAACCACGAACTCCATAAAGGTTGATATCTCCTTCTGATGGGAGCTGACATTTTCTAGGTACAAAAAAGTCACTATTTGGGAGTTGATTTTGATAATATTCGAGTAATTGCATAGCTAAATACCTATATTATTCCTTATTAAAAGGAAATATTTTTCAGTATTGTAGCAGTTTTAGGGTTAAAAGTATTGCACCTTTCAAAAACTTTGGGTATAATTCGCGTTCCTAAATTTATGTTAGAGGGGTTACCCCCTGTGTTTAGGCACCTTGGCATTGCCATGCTAACGAGTTCTTTAAAGGTAAAATATGGAAAAAATTAGATTAAAGCTTAAAGCTTACGATCACAGAGTGTTAGACAGATCAGTTGCTGCTATCGTTGATGCAGTTAAACGTACAGGTGCAGAGATTAGAGGGCCAATTCCAATGCCAACTAAACTTAAGCGTTATACGGTTCTTAAATCACCACACGTAAACAAAGATGCGCGTGAGCAGTTTGAGATCAGAATTCACGGAAGAATGATCGACATCGTTTCGGCTACTTCAGATACTATAGACTCACTTATGAAGTTAGACTTAGCACCTGAAATCGAAGTTGAAATCAGATCAATGGACAAGTAGGAGTAGAGAATGGAATTTATTATTGAAAAAATTGGTATGAGCAGAACTGTTGATGTACCAAGTGTTCCAGTTACACTTTTAAAAGTCATTGAAACGAAAGTTTGTGAAGTGAAAGAAGACGGAAAAGCACTTGTTGCATATAACTCAAGCAAAAAACTTAATAAGAGCATCGAAGGTCAGCAGACTAAATTTGGTGTATCTAAAGAGTTTAACAAATTTATGACTATCGAAGTTGCTGAAGGTACTGAAGCTGGTGATTTAAGCACAGCGATACTTTCTGAAACTACATTGGTAAAAACATCTTTAGATACTAAAGGTAGAGGTTTTTCTGGTGGTATGAAACGTCACGGATTTGGTGGTGGACCTGCGTCACACGGACATAGATTTGGTAGACGTATTGGTTCTATCGGTAATGCTGAGTGGCCTGGACGTGTTCAAAAAGGTAAAAAAATGCCTGGACAATACGGTAACACAAAAACAACTGTAAAAAATGATGTAATCTCATTTGATGCTGAAAACGGCATCCTAGTATTAAAAGGTTCAATCCCTGGACACAATGGTGCTAGAGGATTAGTAAGGATAGTTAAATAATGAAAACAACAGTAATTAAAACAACAGACCTTCCACAAGCATTTTTAGAAGTGCACCCACATAACCTTTACCTTTATTGTAAAGCGTATGCAGCGGGACTTAGAGCAAACACTGCGCAGACTAAAAACAGATCTGCAGTAAGTGGTGGTGGTAAAAAACCATGGGCTCAAAAAGGTGGAGGACGTGCAAGAGCAGGTTCACTTAGATCTCCTATCTTTGTAGGTGGTGGTGTTGCATTTGGTCCAAGTACAAACAAAAACTATGATCAAAAAGTAAACAAAAAGCAAAAGAAACTTGCGCTTTACCATGCAATCGCTGAAATGGCTGCAAACGAAAAAGTATTCGTTGTAGACTCTATTGCAGTAGAATCTGGTAAAACAAAAGATGCTATGGCACTTGTAAACGGTTTAGAGCAAAGAGATGTACTTGTAGTTAAAGAGATGATTGATGATAAGACATTCTTAGCATTCAGAAACCTTCAAAACGCATACCTTATCGAACCAAATGAGCTTAACGCTTACCTTGCTGCTGCATATCACTCAATCGTGATTGAAAAAGCAGTATTTGATAAATTGACAAAAGAGGCTTAATATGGCAGATATTACAGATATTAAAGCAATTATGTATACAGAGAAGAGTTTGGCTCTTCAAGAAGATGGTGTTATCGTAGTTCAAACCACTCCTAGAATGACTAAAAATGGTCTTAAAGAAGTGTTTAAAGAGTTCTTTGGCATTAACCCACTTAGAGTAAACTCAATGAGAGTTAACGGTAAAGTGAAAAGATTTAAAGGTATTGAAGGAAAAAGACCAGACACTAAAAAGTTCTATGTCAAGCTTCCTGAAGATGCAAAAATCGAAAGCTTAGCGGTATAAGGATAGAAGATGGCAATTAAAACATATAAACCAACCACACCTTCACGTCGTTACATGACTAACCTTGATAGCGGTGATATCACAGCTAAAGCAAGTGTTAGAGCTCTACTTAAAAATCTTCCAAGATCTGCAGGTAGAAACAGTAACGGTAGAATCACTTCTCGTCACAGAGAAGCAGGTGCTAAAAAACTATACAGAATCATCGACTTTAAAAGAAACAAATTTAACATCGAAGGTACTGTTGCAACTGTTGAGTACGACCCGTACAGAAACTGTAGAATTTGTCTTATCAAATATGTTGATGGTGACAGAAGATACGTACTTCAACCAAAAGGTCTTAATGTAGGTGATAAAATCATGTCTGCTGAGTCTGGTCTTGATATCAAAACTGGAAACGCAATGAAATTGATGAGCATCCCTGTAGGTACATTGGTACACAACATTGAGATGAGCCCAGGTCATGGTGGTCAAATCGCACGTTCAGCGGGTGGTTATGCACAAATCATGGGTAGAGATGGTAAATACGTTTCACTTAGACTTCCATCTGGTGAAATGAGATACGTTCTTGGTGAGTGTTTGGCAACTATCGGTGCAGTAGGAAATGAAGATTTCTCTAACATCGTTATCGGTAAAGCTGGACGTTCAAGACACCTTGGTATCAGACCACAAACACGTGGTTCAGCGATGAACCCTATCGATCACCCACACGGTGGTGGTGAAGGTAAGACAAACTCTGGTAGACATCCAGTATCTCCATGGGGTACTCCGGCTAAAGGGTTCAAAACACGTAAAAAACAAGCTAGCGATAAGTTAATTATCTCTAGAAAGAAAAAGTAAGGGGCTAAGATATGGCAAGATCGACAAAAAAAGGTCCATTCATCGATGGTCACATAATGAAAAAAGTGCTTAGAGCAAAAGAAGAAGGTTCTCATAAAGCGATTAAAACTTGGTCAAGAAGATCAGTGATTTTCCCTGAGTTTATCGGTTTAACAATCAACGTTCACAATGGTAGACAATTTGTACCAGTGTTCGTAACAGAGAACCACGTAGGTTACAAACTTGGTGAATTCGCACCAACTAGAACATTTAAGGGCCACAAAGGTTCTGTTCAGAAGAAGGTAGGTTAATATGAGTAGAGCATTATTAAAATTTGTAAGAGTATCTCCTACAAAAGCTAGACTTATCGCTAGAGAAGTACAAGGGATGAATGCTGAACTTGCACTTGCAGCTTTAGAGTTTATGCCTAACAAAGCAGCGGGTATCATTTCTAAAGTAATTGCATCTGCAGTTGCTAACGGTGACTTTGAACCAGAAGAAGTAACTATTACTTCTTGTAGAGTTGACAAAGCAGCGGTAATGAAAAGATGGAGACCAAGAGCTAGAGGTACTGCTTCTAGAATCATTAAACCAACAGCACACATTCTTGTAGAAGTTGGCGTAGCTGAAAAAACTGAGAAGGACGCGTAATGGGTCAAAAAGTAAATCCTATAGGTCTTAGACTTGGAATCAACAGAAACTGGGAATCAAGATGGTTTCCAGCTAAAGGTAGAACAGCAGATTTTATCGCTGAAGATTATAAAATCAGAAAATTCTTAAAGAAAGAACTTTTCTATGCTGGTGTTTCTAACATCATCATCGAAAGAACTGTTAAAAAATTAAGAATCAATATTGTAACTGCTAGACCTGGTATCATTATCGGGAAAAAAGGTGCAGATATTGAAAAATTGAAAGCAACACTTATCAAGATGCTTGGTAAAGATGTAGCAATCAACATCAAAGAAGAGAAACGTCCACAAGCTTCAGGTCAATTGGCTGCTGAAAATGTTGCGACTCAACTTGAAAGAAGAGTTGCATTTAGACGTGCGATGAAAAAAGTAATCCAAGGTGCACTTAAATCAGGTGCAAAAGGGATTAAAGTTTCTGTATCAGGTAGACTTGGTGGGGCTGAAATGGCTAGAACTGAGTGGTACTTAGAGGGACGTGTTCCTTTGCATACACTTAGAGCTAAAATCGATTACGGTTTTGCTGAAGCACACACTACTTATGGAATCATTGGTATCAAAGTATGGATCTTCAAAGGTGAAGTTCTTGCTAAAGGTATTCAAGCTGAGCCAAAAGAAGAAAAAAGAGAAGGTCGTAGACCATCTAGAAAGAGAGGTGAATAACAATGTTAATGCCTAAAAGAACAAAATGGAGAAAGCAGATGAAAGGCCGTAATCGCGGTAAATCTTTCAACGGCAACAAAATTGAGTTTGGTGACATTGCTATCAAAGCAGTACAAGCGGGAAGAATTGATTCACGTCAAATTGAAGCTGCACGTATTACGATGACTAGAAAAATTAACAGAACTGGTAAAACTTGGATTAGAGTTTTCCCTGATAAGCCTCTTACTGCTAAGCCACTTGAAACAAGAATGGGTAAAGGTAAAGGTGCTGTTGATAGATGGGTAATGAATGTTAAGCCAGGAAGAATTATCTTTGAAATGGCTGGTGTAGAAGAGACTCTTGCTAGAGAAGCATTGACACTTGCAATTCATAAAATGCCATTTAAGTGTAAAATCATCGCTTTAAAGGATTCAAATGAAGTATATTGATATTAAAGACAAAAGCGAAGCAGAGTTAACTGCTATGCTTAAAGAGAAAAAACTTGAGTTGTTTACATTAAATGCAAAGCAAAAGACGATGCAATTAACAAATACTACTGAGTTAAGAGTAGCGAAAAAAGACATCGCTAGAATTCAGACAGCTTTAACTGCTGTTAGATCGAAGTAAGGGGTCATTTATGCCAAAAAGACAAATAACTGGTACTGTGATTAAAAAGGCTGGAGACAAAACTGCTACTGTTTTAGTAGAAAGAAGAGTACTTCACCCAAGATATCACAAAACTGTAAAAAGATTTAAGAAATATCTTATCCATGATGAGAAAAATGACATTAATGTTGGCGATACAGTATCTGCAGTTGAATGTAGACCACTTTCAAAAACAAAAAGTTTCAGACTTCTTGAGATAGTAAAAAGAGGAGAAGTGTAATGATCCAAGGTTTTACTAGATTAAATGTAGCAGATAACTCTGGTGCAAAAGAGATTATGTGTATCAAGGTTCTTGGTGGATCTAAAAGAAGATATGCATCTGTAGGTGACGTTATCGTAGCTTCTGTAAAGAAGGCACTTCCAACTGGTAAAGTGAAAAAAGGTAAGGTTATTAAAGCGGTTGTTGTTAGAACTAAAAAAGAGATCCAAAGAGAAAATGGTTCACTTATTCGTTTTGATGACAATGCTGCTGTAATCATTGACGACAAAAAAGAGCCAATAGGTACACGTATCTTTGGTCCTGTAAGTCGTGAAACAAGATATGCAGGTTTTATGAAAATTGTATCACTTGCACCGGAGGTATGGTAGTATGGCGAAAACATTCAAAATCAAAAAAGGTGACCAAGTAATGGTTATCGCTGGTGATGATAAAGGTACAACTGGAGAAGTTCTTCAGGTATTAACTAAAAAAGATGCAGTAATTGTTGCTGGTTGTAAAATGGCTAAAAAAGCTGTTAAACCAAGTGAACAAAACAAAGAGGGTGGATTTGCAAACGTTGAAATGCCAATCCACATCTCAAATGTAAAAAAAGTAGAGGCATAATCTTATGAGTAGAATGAAGCAAAAGTACAATGACATCGTTCCTGCACTTCAAGAAGAGTGTGGGATTAAAAACCCGATGCAGACTCCGAAGCTTGAGAAAATTGTTATCTCTGTAGGTGCTGGTGAAGAGGGGAAAGACTCTAAACTCATCACAAACATGGTAGACACTATCTCACTTATCGCTGGTCAAAAAGCAGTGGTTGTGAATGCTAAAAAATCAGTTGCTGGTTTTAAAGCAAGAGAAGGTGCTCCATCAGGTATCAGAGTAACACTTAGAGGTGAAAATATGTACACCTTCTTTGACAAACTTGTATCTATAGCCCTTCCAAGAGTTAAAGATTTTAGAGGAACACCTAGAAAAGGTTTTGACGGACGTGGTAACTATAACTTCGGTCTTCAAGAGCAACTAATGTTCCCAGAAGTTGAGTTTGACAACATCATTAAAACACACGGTATGAATATTACTATTGTAACAAGTACTGAATCTGATAAAGAAGGTTTCGCGCTTTTAGAAAAGCTCGGAATGCCTTTCGCTAAAGGAAAGAACTAATGGCTAAGAAATCAATGATAGCTAAGCAGAAGAGAGCACCTAAGTTTTCTTCTCAGGCATATACAAGATGTAACATTTGTGGTAGACCTCACTCAGTATATAGAGACTTCGGTCTTTGCCGTGTGTGTTTAAGAAAAATGGCAAACGAGGGTCTAATCCCTGGTATGCGTAAAGCAAGCTGGTAAGGAGAATAAACAGATGATGACAGACATAATTGCAGACTCTCTTACTCGTATAAGAAATGCTGCGCAAAGAAGACTAGACGTAACAACACTTCTTCACTCTAAAACGATTGAAGCAACCGTGGCTATTTTGGTAGACAAAGGTTACTTAGAATCTTACAAAGTGAAAGAAGACGGAAACAAGAAAACGATTAAAGTAGTTCTTAAATATGATGAGAATGAAAAAAGCGTTATCAATGAGATTAAAAAGATATCTAAACCAGGGCGTCGTGTACACCAAGGTAAAGATGATATCAGAACATTTAAAAATGGTTACGGTACTTTGGTAGTTTCTACTTCTCAAGGTGTTATTGCTAATGATGAAGCGTTTAAACGTGGAATCGGTGGCGAAGTAATCTGTAGTATTTGGTAAGGAGATAAGATGTCAAGAGTAGGAAAAAGACCAGTAACTGTAGCTAGCGGTATTGATGTATCACTAGACGGTACATGTCTCGTGGCTAAGAAGGGCAATCTTGAAAAAAGACTTGAAACACACGGTAGAGTAGAAATCGCTATCGATGGTTCAGAAGTAACTTTTACTAGAGTAGGTGAAGAAAAACAAGATGCAGCGTTCTGGGGAACATACAGAGCATTGTTTAACAACATTATTATTGGTTTAGATAAAGGGTATTCAAAATCTTTAGAAATCAATGGTGTTGGTTACAGAGCAGCTGTTCAAGGTAAAGTACTTAACCTCCAACTTGGTCATTCACATGACATTAATTTCGATATCCCTGAGGGACTTGAAGTTAAAGTTGAGAAAAATGTTATTACTATTAACGGTACAGACAAGCAAGCTGTTGGTCAAGCCGCAGCTGAGATTAGATCATTCAGACCACCAGAGCCTTACAAAGGTAAAGGTGTGAAGTACACAGATGAAGTTATCATCAGAAAAGCTGGTAAAGCAGCTGGTAAGTAAGGGGCGATAGTATGTTAAAAAGTATTCAAAAAAGAAAAAATAAACTTCGCGCTCAAAGAAAAGCTAGAGTAAGAGGTAAAATCTTCGGAACAGATACTCTTCCTAGATTGTCTGTGTTCAAGTCTAACAAACACTTCTATGCACAAGCTATCAATGACACTACTGGTGTTACATTGGCTTCAGTAGATGGTAGAAAACTTGGTTTAAAATCAAACCAAGAAGATGTTAAAAAAGTAGCGGCTGAAATGGCTAAAACTCTTGCTTCTAAAAACATTGAAAATGTAGTATTCGACAGAAATGGTTATTTATACCATGGTGTTGTTGCATCATTTGCAGATGCGCTTAGAGAAGCTGGCATTAAGTTTTAAGGAAGCATGATGAATAATAATAATCAAAACGAAGAAATCGAAAAAGAATTTGAAGAAGTAATCGTTAATATCGGTCGTGTTACTAAAGTTGTTAAGGGTGGTAGAAGATTTAGATTTACTGCACTCGTAGTAATTGGTGACAAAAAAGGTACAGTTGGATACGGATTTGGTAAAGCCAAAGAAGTACCAGATGCGATTAAAAAAGCGGTAGATGATGCACACAAGAACCTTGTGAAAGTAAACATCAAAGGAACAACAATAGCACACGACATTGAACACAAATTCAATGCGAGCCGTATCGTACTTAGACCAGCGTCTGAAGGTACAGGTGTTATTGCTGGTGGTGCTGCTAGACCGGTACTTGAGCTTGCAGGAATCCAAGATGTTCTTAGCAAATCAATCGGTTCTAACAACCCAAATAACCTAGTAAGAGCAACGATTCAAGCACTTACTAGAATCAAAGCGTAAGGGGTAAAGTATGGGTTTACATAATTTACAACCTGCACCAGGTTCAACTAAAAATAGAAAAAGAGTTGGTCGTGGTCAAGGTTCAGGAACAGGTAAAACAGCTGGACGTGGTAACAAAGGTCAAAAAGCAAGATCTGGTTACAGCAGAAAAAGAGGTTTTGAAGGTGGACAAATGCCACTTTACAAAAGATTACCTAAAATAGGTTTCACATCTAGAGTTGAGAAGCCATATGTAATCAATGTAGAAAAAATCAAAGCAGTTGCAGAACTTGCTGAGATTACAATGGAATCTATCAAGTCTGTACATAAGCTTGGTAAATCAGTAACTAAAGTGAAGTTGATTGGTGCTAGCGCAAAAGATCTTGCGTCTAAAATCAAAGACGAAGCTGTTACAACAAGCGGAAAATAATTATGGGCAACGCTTTAACTCAGAAAATCCTAATCACTTTAGGATTCCTTTTTGCGTACAGAGTTTTAGCCTATATCCCAACACCAGGTGTTGACTTGGGTGTCATCAAGGCTTTCTTTGATGACAACTCAGGAAATGGTGTTGGTATGTTAAATATGTTCTCTGGTGGTGCAGTAAGCCGCTTGAGTATCATCTCCTTAGGTATTATGCCTTACATTACAGCTTCCATCGTTATGGAACTTCTTGCAGCTACTTTCCCAGCACTTGGTCAAATGAAAAAAGAACGTGACGGTATGCAAAAATATATGCAAATCATTCGTTATTTCACTATCTTTATTACGGTTGTTCAAGCTATTGGTGTCTCTATGGGACTTCAAAGTATGACTGGAGCTTCAGGTGCGAGTGCTGTGATGATTGATCCTATGACATTTACTATTTTGACAACATTCTCAATGTTGACAGGAACAATGTTACTTATGTGGATTGGTGAACAGATTACACAAAAAGGTATTGGTAACGGTATTTCACTGATTATCTTTGCTGGTATTGTTTCTGGATTACCATCTGCTATTGGAAATACAATCAGATCAGTAAATGCTGGCGAGATGAATTTTATGGTTGTATTGGCTATTTCAGCCATTATGCTTGTTACTATTTTTGCGATTATTTATGTTGAACTTGGTGAGAGACGTGTACCTATCTCTTATTCAAGAAAGACAATCATGCAGAACCAAACAAAAAGAGTGATGAACTATATTCCAGTGAAGGTAAACCTTTCTGGTGTAATTCCTCCTATTTTTGCATCTGCAGTATTAATGTTCCCACTTACAATGTTACAGTCTAGTACCAATTCAATCGCTACAGCAGTAGCGGATTCATTGTCCCCAGGCGGATTGACATTTAATGTGGTTACATTTTTACTTGTAATGTTCTTTGCATTTTTCTATGCTTCTATCGCATTTAATGCGAAAGACATCGCAGATAATCTAAAAAGACAAGGTGGATTCATCCCTGGTGTAAGACCGGGTGAGCACACTAAAGAATTCCTTAATGAAGTTGCAAGTAGATTGACTGGTTCGGGTGCTATATACCTAGCTATTATATCTACTGTACCATTTGCCATTATTTCTGGTATGGGTGCAGCATTCTATTTTGGTGGTGTTTCAGTATTGATTATCGTTCAAGTTGCACTTGATACGATGAGAAAGATAGAAGCACAAAGAACTATGAACCAATACGATACTTTAGGTAACGTAGGTCTATAATGGCTATTGCTATTAGAAAACCAGGCGAAATCGCCAAGCTGGCAGCAGCTGGCGAGATTGTCGGAAAAACACTCCAATATCTTCAAAATCTTGTTAAACCTGGTATGACTCTTTCTGAAATAGATACTTTAGGCGAAGCCTATATCCGTGAACACGGTGCAGTGCCATCTTTTAAAGGACTTTACGGATTTACTGGTTCTGTGTGTACCTCACTCAATGAAGTGTGTATTCATGGTGTGCCAGACGATACGGTTATTCAAGAGGGTGATGTATTAGGTTTGGATATCGGTACAAAACTAGATGGTTATTTTGGTGATGCAGCTATTACAATGGCTGTAGGTAAAATCTCTGCTGAAGATGAAGCATTGATAGCGTGTTCCAAAGGGGCATTGTATCATGCGATTGAAAACATTAGAGAGGGTATGCGTTTTAAAGAGTTGACTAAAATTCTTGAAGACTATATCACTGAAGCGGGATTTGTACCTTTACGTGACTATTGTGGTCATGGTATTGGTACTAAACCGCATGATGAACCAAATATTCCTAACTATCTGGAAGGTAAACCTAACCAGGGACCCAAAATTAAAAATGGTATGGTCTTTTGTTTGGAGCCTATGGTATGTCAAAAGAGTGGACATCCTGTACTGCTTGAGGATCAATGGTCGGTCATTAGTGATGATCAGTTAAGAACTGCACACTATGAACACCAAGTTGCTGTCGTAGACGGGAAAGCTGTGATTTTGACTGAAGCATAATATTGATGTATGGGCTTCACGATTTGAACACAAAAGTTAACTATTAAAGTAAAAAATTCATAAAGGAATCTAAAATGGCTAAAGATGATGTAATTGAGATTGACGGTAAAGTTGTTGAAGCATTACCAAATGCAACATTTAGAGTAGAGCTTGACAATGGACATATTGTCCTTTGCCATATCGCAGGTAAAATGCGTATGCACTACATTAAAATCCTACCTGGCGATACTGTAAAAGTGGAGCTTACTCCATACAGTCTTGACAAAGGTCGTATCACTTTTAGATACAAATAGTAGTAGGGTGGATTTATCCACCTTCTATTATAAAAGGTGGATAAATCCACCCTACAAAACCTTCTTTCTCTAAAAACCTTCTTCATAAGAAAAACTTAATAATTATTTCGGTATAATCCTCCTCTCTATTACTATAGGTATAGGAAACTGCGCGAAGAATCTTTGATTAATTCCGCACCGATTACTCAAGGGTTGGAGAGACAAAACATCGTCTATCCACGCAAATAAAGGTAGAAATACCTAGGTGCATGAACGTAAAGTTCTATAATAATCACAGGAGTAACCAATGAAGGTTAGACCATCAGTAAAGAAAATGTGTGATGATTGTAAAATCATTAAACGCAAGGGTATCGTACGCGTGATTTGTAAAAATCCAAAACATAAACAAAGACAAGGATAAACATGGCTCGTATTGCAGGGGTTGATTTACCACAGAAAAAGAGAATGGAGTATGCACTTACTTACATTTTTGGTATTGGTTTAAAAACATCAAGAGATATTCTTGATAGAACAGGTATTGACTATAACATTAGAGTTCATGAGCTTACAGATGCACAAGCTGCACTTATCCGTAATGACATTCAAGAAAATGTAATGGTTGAAGGAGATCTTAGAAAAAAAGTAACTTTGGATATCAAAGCACTTATGGATTTAGGTTCTTACAGAGGTCTTAGACACAGAAGAGGTTTACCTTGTCGTGGACAAAAAACAAAGACAAACGCGCGTACTCGTAAGGGTAAACGTAAAACTGTCGGCGCAGCATAAGGAGTTCTTGGATGGCTAAGAAAAAAGCAAAAAAAAGTATTGCTAAAGCAGTTGTTTACGTAGCAGCTACTTTCAATAACACTGTAATTACGGTGACAGATGAAATGGGAAATGTTATCGCTTGGAGTTCTGCAGGAGCACTAGGTTTTAAAGGTTCTAAAAAGTCAACTCCATTTGCAGCGACTGAAGCTGTACAAGATGCTATGACTAAAGCAATGGAAAATGGCGTTAAAGAAGTAGGCATTAAAGTACAAGGTCCTGGTTCTGGTAGAGATACTGCTGTTAAAGCAATTGGTGCAACAGAAGGAATTAGAGTAACATCTTTAAAAGATATTACACCACTTCCACACAATGGTTGTAGACCACCTAAGAAGAGAAGGGTATAAGCATGGCAAGATATAGAGGTCCAGTTGAAAGACTAGAAAGAAGACTTGGCGTTGATTTAGGATTAAAAGGTGAGCGTAGACTTGCTGGTAAATCTGCATTAGAAAAAAGACCATATGCTCCAGGGCAACACGGTCAAAGAAGAACAAAGATCAGTGAATATGGTCTTCAACTTCAAGAGAAGCAAAAAGCGAAGTTTATGTATGGGGTTTCTGAAAAACAATTTAGAGCACTTTACAAAGAAGCAAACTCAAAAGACGGAAACACAGGTTCTATCCTTATCCAACTTCTTGAGCAAAGACTTGATAACGTAGTTTACAGAATGGGTTTCGCAACGACTAGAGCGTCTGCAAGACAATTCGTAAATCACGGTCACGTACTTGTTGATGGAAAAAGAGTTGATATTCCTTCATTTAGAGTAAAAGCAGGTAAAAAAATTGAAATCAGAGAAAAGTCTAAGACTAATCCACAGATTTTAAGAGCAATCGAATTAACTAACCAAACTGGTATGGTTGAATGGGTTGACATGGATAAAGAAAAACTTTTTGGACTTTTCACAAGAATTCCAGAAAGAGAAGAAATCGCAATCCCAGTTGAAGAGCGTCTAATCGTCGAGCTTTACTCTAAATAATACATAAGTAAAGGCTATTAATGAGAAAAATTAAAGTTGCACCATTTATGCCAACAGAGGTAGAATTGAATGAAATCAGCGCTAACCGTGCTGAAATCATCGCTTATCCTTTTGAGAGTGGTTATGCTGTTACACTCGCGCACCCATTAAGAAGACTCATTTTGGGTTCTTCTATCGGGTATGCACCAATTTCTGTAAAGATTGAAGGCGCTGCGCACGAGTTTGATAACATTAGAGGTATGCATGAAGATGTTGCTGTATTTATTATAAATCTTAAAAACATTCGTTTTAAAATTAAAGACGAGAGTGATAGAGTTGAACTTAAGTACAGTTTCTCTGGTCATAAAGAAGTGACTGCAGAAGATCTTAACAACGATCAAATTGAGGTAGTAAATGGTGATTTACCACTAGCTACACTTAATGAAGATGCAGAGTTAAACTTCACAGTAGTTATTTCTAAAGGTATTGGTTACGTACCAAGTGAAGACCTTAGAGATGACGTTGCTACTGATAGCATTGCACTAGATGCTTTCTTTACTCCGGTAAGAAAAGCAAACTATAAGATTGACCCTGTACTCGTAGAAGACAATCCTAACTTTGAAAAGATTATTTTTGATGTGGAAACTGATGGTCAGATTGGTCCAGTTGAAGCATTTACAAATGCATTGGAAGTAATGAATAAGCAACTTTCTGTTTTTAACACGGTACTTGATTTAGATATCAGCGTAGCACCAGTGAAAAGAAGCAGTGATGACAGCGAACTTAAACCTTTCATGCAAACAGTAGATAGTCTTGGACTTAGTGCAAGATCATTTAACTCACTAGACAGAGCTGGTATGAAGTTCTTAGGTGAATTAGTGTTAATGAGTGAAAATGAGATTAAAAATATCAAAAATCTTGGTAAAAAATCTTTAGATGAAATCAATGAGTGTCTCGTAGAACACGGATTTGGTCCAGACTTTGATCTCGCAGATGTTACAAGAGTAAATCTTGTGAAGAAAATTGAGCAACTTAAAGCGTAAGCTTTAGGTTATATTTTAAAGGAATAATATTATGAGACATAAGCATGGTTATCGTAAATTAAACAGAACGTCTTCTCATAGAGCAGCGCTTCTTAAAAACCTTTCTATTGCTTTGACAAAAGAAGGTAGAATTGAGACTACATTGCCAAAAGCTAAAGAGCTTAGATCTTACTATGAAAAGCTTATTACTAAAGCTGCTTCAGGTGACTTCAATGCACACAGAGCTATTTTTGCAATGTTACAACACAAAGAGATTACAAACACTATCGTGAATGAAATCGCTCCAAAATACGCTGATAGAAACGGTGGTTACACTCGTATCATCAAAACACGTATGAGAAAAGGTGATGCAGCACCTATGGCAATTATTGAATTAGTATAATTCATTTGCTTCTGCAACCTTAGTATTTCAAGGCTTTTGCCTTGGGTACAACCTACTTTTAAAAAAATCAAATTTATATCATTGACAAAGAAACACTTTTAGTGTATAACACGCTATAGATGTCATAGTACACAATAACTTTACGATGATTTCGTTATAATAATATTAATTAGGATATCTAAGGATAGATATCATTTAAGGAGAAACAGTGATTCCATTTTCAGATGAAGAGTTGCAGCCAGCAGTAGAGAGCGTGATAGAGAAGGTAAGACCATCCATTAAACTTGATGGTGGAGATATTACCTTGTTAAAAATTGAGAACGGGAAAGTATATGTACAGCTTCAGGGTGCTTGTGTAGGATGTGGAAGTTCTGGAACTACCATTAAGTTTGGTGTAGAAAGACAAATGCAAACACTAATCCACCCAGAAATAGTCGTGGTTAATGTACCACATGGCTTTGAAGATAAACTGGATCAATTGGGGTAAACATGGCAAAAATAAATCAAGAGTTGCTACTAGAACGTGCCGAACGAGAGTTTCTTAAAGGAGACTATGTCAATGCACTGAGAAGTTATGGTTTAATTCTTAAGGATTATCCTGCTTTGGATGAAGCGAAAATTGGTGTTTTTTTGAGTGACTTGGGTGCAGAGAGTGAAGAAGAAGCACAGGCACTGTTTGACTACTATCGAGTGATTAAAGATGAACAGGAAAATGCTGTTGATATTATTGATGGGATGATTGACAATCTGGATTCTTCTAAAAAGCAGATACAGGAACTCCTTTTGGATCCTGTTGAAGAGCAAGTAGAGTACAGTGATGGTATACGCTATAGTGATTTTTTAGCTTTGGTAGAGAGTCGCGGAAGTTTTAAGAAGACATTTGAAGATATTATGTTCTCAACTAAAGTAGTTATTACCAATAAAGATGAGTTTATTGACTTTGTTAAACAGCTTTCAAGTGAAGGTTTTGATGAGATGGCATTAGGATACCTTGATGCTTCAACACATCTTTTTGGTAATGACCAGGATGTGCTTGCTTTATATCATGTTGTAAGTGGTAAATAAATTGAAATTAGACTTTAAAAAAGATGGCTTTACAAGCATTACGGATAATACAAGCAAGTTAGATGAAAAAACACTCTTTTTAAAAACAGCACAAAACAGTGTGTATTTTGATAATCTCGAACACAAACCAGACTATATCACTCCTTCTGAGCTCATAGAAGCATGGAAGCTTGACGAGATGAAAGTCGTAGGAGTGACTGGAACCAATGGTAAAACGACTGTAACTGCAGCTATTTACTCTTTTTTACTTGATTTGGATGAGAAGCCTGCCTTACAAGGTACACGTGGCTTATTTGCGCAAGAAAAGCGTATAGAAGCTAAGAGTATGACCACTCCATCTATACTGGAAACACTGCACAATATGAGGCAGACATCAGATTTGGGATGTAACTATTTTATTATGGAAGTTAGCTCTCATGCCATAGACCAAAAACGTATAGAGGGTCTAACCTTTGCTTTGAAAGTACATACCAGTGTCACTTCTGACCATTTGGACTACCATGGTACCGTAGAAGAGTATAGACGGGTAAAGAGTCTTTTCTTTGCAGATGAATCTCCAAAACTTTTGAACAAAGATGATATTAAAAATATTACCTATAATCCTATTGGTGCACAGAGTTATGGTGTAGATGAACCTGCAACCTTTAAAGTACAGGCATTTTCACTTTTACATGGTATTACGGCTGGTATTAAACACTTGCAGAGTGAAGCTACATTTCACTCTCCTATGGTAGGGCTTTTTAACCTTTTTAACCTCATGGCAGCGATTGGTTCTGTGCAGATGCTGACCAAGCGACCTATAGAAGAAATTTGTGAAGTAGTAGAGTATTTTGCAGGGGTCTCTGGACGTATGGAGGTTGTGAGTCGTGATCCATTGGTGATCGTCGATTTTGCACATACAGATGATGGTATGCATGCAGTGTTAGAGTCTATGAAAGACAGAGACCTTACTGTGGTCTTTGGTGCCGGTGGAAACCGTGACAAAGAGAAGCGTCCACGCATGGGTGCCGTTGCAGGACGCTACGCAAACAAAATCTATGTGACTTCAGATAACCCTCGTGATGAAGTCCCTGAACAGATACTTGAAGATATCTTGGTAGGTTTACATGGTAAAGATAATGTTACAGCCTGTCCAGATAGAAAACTTGCTATTAAGATGGCGCTCGATTCTTTACAAGAGAATGAAGTCTTGCTTATTCTTGGAAAAGGTGATGAGGACTATCAGGAGATAAAAGGTGTCAAACATCCTTTTGATGATAGAGAGGTTGTGAGGGAATTATTGGATATTCAATAATTCCTACATATTTCCCATTTCAAATTTCTCCCCATTTTTTTGCGTATACGTATAAAGTTTCCATGCATGGATAATCTGCCATGCCATCCATCCAAATGAGAGTATAGTTAGTGCACCTGCTAAAAAAATAAATACATTAATAAAAAGTGACAATACAAAGGTGACAATGGTTACCAGATGAATGTAAAGATGTTTCTTGGCTGTTTTTGGGTGGATGACCTCGTGCATCATGGGTGCAGTGAAATAACCTTGAGAGTTTAGATGAAACCATGTTAAAAATGGAACTATCTTGTAAAACATTGCAAAGACAATACTTAGGGCAAATGAAGCAAAGAAGATATAGCTAAGAGAGTTTAGCAACGTGTAGTCTGTAAAGTATTGTAATAGAATAAACGAGAGACTTAGTAGCAAAAAAGAAAGCCCAATACGCCAAAACCATACTGTGGCATCAGTGAGTGGGCGTTTACGTTGTGTAAGTCTCTTAAGTGTTAACAGAGCATAGGTAACAAGTAGCCCAATGACAACTTCTTGACCTACTATCCAAATGAAGGGTAAGAAAAATCCTACAACACTACTCAGAAACAGTACAAGAAAAAGAGCCATAGGTAGGTAGTTACTCATAGTTTTCGGGTAAGCAGGGGTGACGTAGAACATCTCAATGACTTGAAATGAGATAGAGAGTATGAGTAGGGCTATCCAGCCAAAGAGTCCAAATGAGTAGTGTGCTGTTTTTACTTCTGTGTAGTAGGTACCACTAAGTATGCCATTGAGTGAGAGTAAAAGATAGAGTGCAAAAAGTACAACCATAAAAAGAGAACTGAGTGCAAAAAGCATACCTTTAGATGAGCTGGTATGGTTGTCAAGTTTACGTAGATTGATTAACATAGGAATGATAGCAGTAAAAATGGAAAAGCCCAAGAGTACAGCTGCACTAATGTATAACCATGATACTGAAGTGTTGAATGCTACGAGTAGTGCGACAACACCCAGTGTAAAGGGGTAAAGCAATAGATTGGCTTTCTTGATAGGTGATTTGAGGCTTACCCCAGCAATGACGGGTAACATTTGAAATAAAGAAGCAAACATAAATGAGAGCATGACACCCAGTGTCAATAAGTGTGTGAAAGTAAGTGCAGCAGGGCTGGATGCATCAAATATATCTGTTTGGTAAAAAAAGAGACTCATACCACTAATGATGCCAAAGCATGCACCTAAGAAAAAAAAGCGGAAGACTACTGAGATGGGAGGTGCTTGGTCGAGAGAGAGACCAGATTGACTAAACACTCAACAATTCCTTTAGGTCGACATCTTTATTGTTTGTGATGACTATTTCCCAGTCTCCTGCGCTATTTTCTTGGCTTAGTGTTCTGTAATTATGCTCTTGCGCCAAGTCCAAAAGAGGAATAGGGTTTTTACTGTGGAGCATATAGAGGTAGGTGTCATTATTGAGTTGCTGTAAGGTTTTGATGGCTATTTCTAAGGGTTCTGGGTGTGCCAGTTCTCTGGTGTCTATGCCTAGTTTTCTCATAGTGTCACCTTTTTCATGGCTTCAAGTGTCTCTTCTTTGAGTGCTTGAGGTAATTGTCTGTCACACATAGCATAGAGCATTTGCTCCTCTTTCATATTATGTTGTTGGAGTAAAATCATCATTGATTCTGCTATGGAAAGTGCTGCATCTTTGTCTTGTTTTTCAATTGCATCAGCCATATTGCCAATGAGACCTTTTACTTGTTCATGCTCATAGCGCATCACTTGAGTAGGTCCCTGTGTCATACCTGTTGCCGATTCAAAGGCAGGAAAAAGTTCCTCTTCCTCTTGCTTGAAGTGGCGTAAAGTCTCATTGGCAAAGTGTAAGAAACGCTCATCTGCTGTATCCCATTCACCGAGTGCTATGGCTTCCTCTGCTGCTGCAAAAAGTGTATCGCACTCTCTATGTTCTGCTTTCATATGGTTTGAAATAATCATTATTAGTCCTTTATAATTGTAATTATCTGTTTATGGTTGTTTGTTTCAAGAAGTATGGTTTCTACACGTTTTTGCCACAGCATACCAAATGTTTTTTTCTCTTCTTCCGAGGCTATATTTTTGAGGCTTTTTCCCATGAGTGGCTGCATCATAGGATCAGCAGGAATGGAAGAAGGATTATAATTTAGGATTACACTTTGTTGATTGTCTAGTCTTGTGAGTTTAACTTCACCTTGCATAGGTACATCAAAAGCCAAAAGATTGTCTCTGGAAAAGTTGCCTTGGATACCTTTAAATCCTCCTACCCCATTTGCCCCTGCGATAAAGCCAATGACATTGGCTATGACACCGGTTACGCCAGCTGTTTCTGCATCACGCATCTCAACTTTGATGCTGCCACGTTCGGGTAATGTGTTTGGATAAAGTGTTTCTAATCCTATCTTTGCCATAAGATACGCACCTGCAACAGTAGGGCAGGAGTGTCCTGCAAGTTTCACACATTCAAGATAAGAAATCTCAAGTTCTCCATCTTCAAAGGCACCTAAGAATTCAGAGAGAGGGTCATAGAGTTTAATGTTTGGTACTTGTGTAAAAAAATCGGGGTATGTCATAAGACTCCTTTATGTTGAGGACTTTTATAGAAGTTCTCTTATAATTTTGCATTATATTCAAAGCATGTAAATAAAAGATTGATATGTGTCAAGTAGCTACTAAACTCAAATTAAGTAAATAGGAGTAAAATACTCTTAATTATAACTATTAAGGAATTCGTATGACACCAAGTATACCACAACCGGCATTTTACATTTTCAAATGTCAACAATCAGCACCTCCAGGAATGCCAAAACCATCATGTGTGAAGGCAGATGATCCAGAGTCACAACAACTTTTTCAACATCTTGCACAGTCATTGATGCAAAAAGGTATTATAGGTACTGTGACACCTATACAGACAGGTTGTCTTAACCGTTGTCAACAAGGTCCAGTAATGCTCGTAGAACCAGGGCATACTATGTATGTTGGTTTGACAAAAGAGAAGATTGACAGAATTATTGATGAGCATATCATTGGTGGAAATGTTGTTTCTGAATTTGTCATCCCCGACGAAGTATGGGGCGAGCCTATCTCTCCTGCTTCTGTAGCACGATAGACAATTTTTGGTGTGCAGATGGCACACCACCATATTTCCCCAATCCCTCCACAATTTCAGTATAATATGAATATAGGTGGGATTTTGCTATAATCCCAAATAATTTTAAGAAGAAACTTAATATACAGGAATGACTATGAACATCACCATGCTTTATTCTAAATTACATAGAGCTACTGTCACCGATGCTAACCTCAATTATGTAGGTTCTATTACTATCGATCAAGAACTTTTGGATGCAGCAGATATGCGTGTAGGACAGAAGATTGATATCGTAAACATCAATAATGGTGAGCGCTTTTCTACATATATCATCTCTGGTGAACGCGGTAAACGTGATATCTGTCTTAATGGTGCAGCGGCACGTAAAGTACATAAAGGCGATAAGATTATTATCATTGCCTATGCAAGTATGGATGTAAAAGAGGCAGATGTATATAAGCCTAAAATTGTGATACTTGATGATGACAATGGCATCGAACAAGCGTTTGAGGGATTAGAGTAACCATGTTTGAAGGTTTTGATATGGGGAAGATGTCTGAGATGATGTCTCAGATGCAAGACAAAGCCAAAGAGATACAAGAACAGGCTAAAAATGTACAGTTTACTGCCAAAGCAGGTGGTGGACTGGTAGAGCTGACGATGAATGGTGCAGGTGAAGTGATTGACCTGAACATAGACGATACGTTGATGGATGATAAAGAGTATTTACAGATACTGCTTATTTCAGCAATGAATGATGCCAATAAAATGGCAGAAGAGAATAAAAAGTCTCAGGCAATGGGAATGATGGGTGGAATGAATCCATTTGGGAAGTAAATTTTTTATTTACTTGAATCGATGAGGTAGTGAAACTCTTTTGAGTTTTGGTATTTGATAATCGTTTTAGCAACCAATGAATGTTTGCCTTCTTTTTTGACTACTTTTTGTAGTATTTTACTTATTTTCATTTTTCCCTTTCATAATTAATATATCTCTATAGAGAGATAATGTAATACTATAGTATAAGTATTACAAAATGGTAACACGAGGAGTGTATATGAACCCAGTAACTGAAGCAATAGAGAATGACTCTGTTGCAAAAATGAAATCACTGATTAAAGAAGGCATAGATGTCAATAATCCTATCCTTATAGGCGAAGAGTATGAGTTGGATGACTATGATGAAATCTCACCTTTCTTTTATGCTATCCGTAAACGTGCATCCTTGGAGATGATAGATCTTTTACTAGAAAATGGTGTGGAACTTATGGAGACAGATTCTGATGGTATCTCTGCTTTAGATATGGCGATTAAGTTTAGGCGTAAAGATGTCATACAGTTTTGTATCGATAAAGGATTTGACCTTAATAGTACCAAACGTAAATCAGGTATCATGCCTGTCATGCTTGCTGCATGTTTTTCAGATATGGAAATGATGCAGATACTTTTAGATGCTGGTGGAGATATAAACGCTGTAGATAAGGTAGGAATGTCCCCTAAAGACTATGCCAAAAAACTTGGACAAAAAAAGATGATAGAGTATCTTCACGAAAGAGGTGGTAAGTTTAATATGTACACAGAAGATCAAGAAAGCATATCAAGAACATAATATTTAGAGGTACCTTTTACTCTGTAATCAATCTGTAACCAATTTTTTCTATACTTCCGGCATAAATTAAAACAAGGAAGATAGAAAATGAAAAAAATCATATTATCCATAGCAGTAATAGCAACAGTATCCATGGGTGCCTCAGATGTTGAACACCCACATGAACGAATAGAAGTATCAAAACAGACAACTTTAAAAACAGAAGTCCCAGTGGCTGAAAAAAGTATTTCTGATAGAATTCATTTCAAAGGTGACTTAAGACTAAGATATGAAAGCATAGAAAGAGATGATAAAGATAATAAATATAGAAATAGATATCGTTTAAGACTTGGCTCAACGATTGATATGACAGATAATCTTCATTTTGAAGTAGGTATGCGAAGTGGTTTTGCAAATCCTACTTCAGGAAACCAAACATTCCTTGATGATCAGCCTTTAAAAGATTATTTTTTACAGTCACTTAGATTCAATGTCTTAGGTTTGGTATATAAGTCAGGTAATTCTACTTATAAGATAGGTAGACAACCATATGTGATGTATAGACCTATTAAATCACAACTTGTTTGGGATAATGATGTTTCGATGAACGGAGTAAACTACCAGTACAAAGATGATACAAAAATCATTACATTAGGTGCGAATCAACCCACATTGGAAGAAAAATCTCAGGCTAGAGATACTGTGAACCTCTTTGTAGCACAATATGTACAAAAAACAAAACTAGAAAATGCAAAATTGAATTTAGGTGCCGGGATCTATTATTATGATGGATTAAAAGGAAACAGTGAAATGTTTGGTAAACGTAAAGGGAATACCGTAGTAAATGGTCTCTATACAAATGATTATCATCTTGTAGAAGGGTTTGGTGAATTACAGTTTAAAGATGTATTTGGTATGCCATTAAAAGTTGCGGCAGGTGTTGTATATAACTTTGCTGCAGATGACAATAACTTTGGATATGACTTGGCACTTCAGTTAGGTAAAGCGAAACATGTTGGTGACTGGCAAGTAAAATACTCTTATACAGACCTTCAAGATGATGCGGCATTTGGTGCGTATTCTGACTCGGATAACTTTGGTGGTGGTACAGCTGCTAAAGGACATGCCATTAGAGTAAAATATAAAATGGGTAAAAAACTATACTTAGCTGGAAACTTTTTCTTCGATACACTTTATGCGAGTAACAGTAAAACAGGTGTAGAAGCTGACTATGAGCGTGTACAGTTAGACGTTATAGTAAAGTTTTAAAATAGTACTTCCATAAGATGGGGATACCCATCTTTTTTCATTTTCCTACAGAAAAAGCTTCTTGACTTGTATTCACAAAGATTAAGAAGCTTTCTTACATCTTTTTTCTCATTCAGTAACAAAATTGTAATACTTTTTATCTATACTTCTTTCAAATTATACAATTGAAGGAAGATCAATGAATAACACTCTTAAAATGTTGATAGGTGCAGGGTTTGCAGTAGCAGTTGCTTTTTATGCAAACAGCATCATCGGACAAGCAACACACGGCGGGTTTTTAGTTCTTGCAGCAGTATTTGGTGCCTATATGGCGATGAACATTGGAGCCAATGATGTAGCCAATAACGTAGGACCTGCATACGGTTCTGGTGCCATTACGATGACAGGTGTTATCGTGATAGCAGCTATCTTTGAAGCGATGGGTGCATTGGTTGCCGGTGGTGATGTTGTTGGAACCATTAAAAAAGGTATTATTGATCCTGCAGCATTTGGTGGTGATCCGATGCTTTTTGTCTATGCGATGTCAGCAGCACTTCTAGCAGCGGCACTTTGGTTAAACCTTGCTACATGGCTTAAGGCACCTGTCTCTACCACACACTCTATCGTTGGTGGTGTACTTGGTGGTGGTATCGCTGCGGGTGGTTTTGCTATCGTTTCATGGGGAACTATGGGTAAGATAGCTGCATCATGGGTTATCTCTCCTGTGCTTGGTGGTGTGATTGCTGCGATTTTCCTTTATATCATTAAATCTCAAATTATTTACAAAGAAGACAAACTGGGCGCTGCTAAAAAAATAGTACCTATTTTGATTGCTGTGATGGCAGCTGCGTTTATTACGTATCTTACCCTTAAGGGATTGAAGCATGTATGGCATGATTTGACTACAATGTTAAGTTTTTTACCACAGACTAAAAAACCTACGATTGGCATAGCACTTGCCTTTGGTATTGTTGGTGCAATCGTAACATATTTCATGATAAAGCCAAAAATCGTAGCGAAGATAGCAGGTATGGATAATGCAAGAGCAGACATTAATGTACTTTTTGGTATTCCATTGGTTTTTGCAGCAATCTTCCTCTCTTTTGCACATGGTGCGAATGACGTTGCCAATGCAGTAGGACCATTGGCTGCAGTGAATGATGCATTAGTAAACCTTTCTATCTCTAAAAAAGCAGCGATTCCTTTATGGGTAATGGTTGTTGGTGGTTTAGGTATCTCTATAGGACTTGCACTCTTTGGTCCAAGACTTATTAAGACAGTAGGTTCAGAGATTACAGAACTTGACCCTATGAGAGCCTTTTCCATCATGATGGCTGCGGCGATTACAGTAATTATCGCTTCTCAGCTTGGCTTGCCTGTATCTTCTACCCACATTGCAGTAGGTGCTGTATTTGGTGTAGGGTTCTTGCGTGAGTGGCTAGACTCTAAAAAAATGGATGAAAAACAGCAAAAACTCCAAGTAGAAGTAGAAAAACAACGTGCACTCAAAGCAGAACTTGATTCACTACGAACAGAAGAGGACTACAAAAGACAAGTAGAACTCATAGATGCGCATAAAGCACAGAAGAAAAAAGTAAAAAGTTTAAAACGTTCATTACGTGAAAACTATGTAAAACGTGGTATGGTGAAGAAAATTGTGGCAGCATGGGTTATTACTGTACCAGCTGCGGCACTACTCTCTGCGATTATCTTTTATGTGATTAAAGGTTTTGCTGTGTAATCAACTGGTCATTTTGAAGAAAAAAAGTTTTTCAAAATGACCTTATTTAGTATTTTCCTGTCTGTTATAATACTTCCATGCAACCAAGATATATGACTTTCTCATATATTTTTCCCTAAAAAACAATTCTTTTCCCTTTATTGTCTTGGTTGCATATCTCCTTTCTTTTTATCAATTGTTTCCAAAATGTTTTATACGGTTATAAATCCAGATAGATATCACACTTTTCAAAAAGAAAAATCTTCATTATCTATTATAAGTAAACTCCTCAGCCTGACAAAGGTTTTTCTTGAACTAGAATAAAAATCATCATAGTAATACAGTTTTACTCTCTGGTAGTATGCTATAATCTCTTATGCAAAAAGAGATAGAGATAGTCGTCATAGAAGACGAAGAGGACATATTAGAACTCATAGAGTATCACTTGAACAAAGAGGGCTACACTGTGACAGGTTTTTTGTCAACAGAGAATGTAGAACAGTTTCTAGAAGAAGAGACGCCTGCACTCATGTTGGTAGACAGAAATCTGCCAGGTATGGAGGGTAGCGAGTTTGTCTCTTACTTACGTGAAATAGGCTATGACATTCCTGTCATCTTTCTTACAGCCAAAGATAAAGAATCAGAACTGGAAGAGGGCTTTGAAGCAGGGGGTGATGACTATATGTGTAAACCTTTTTCTCCCAAAGAGTTGACACTTAGAGTCAAAGCTTTACTGAAACGTTCAGGTGCCTTACAAAAACAAGAGAAACTCAAACATAAACTTCTCACCATTGACCTCACACAAAAAGAGGTATATGTAGAAGCAAAAGCAGTGACACTTACCAACTTGGAATTTAGGCTTTTACACACTTTTATGCAACATATCGACAAAGCACTTACCCGAGATTTTTTACGTGATGAGGTTTGGGGCAGTGAAGGTGAGGGGGTCAATGACAATGCCGTTAATGTGGCAATCAATCGTCTAAAAAATAAAATAGATCCGGATAATACACAAAATTATTTTCAACCTGTATGGGGTGTTGGGTATAAATTTAACTAAAAAATATGTCAATATGACATATTTTTCTTTCCTTATAACTTTTCACGCTAC
>VCAW01000032.1 GCA_013607775.1 Campylobacterota bacterium
GCCATATATTATAAATATGATATAATCACTTCAAAATTATATCTGGAGAGTTCCCCTTATGAATGATCACAATCTTGATGACCTCATTATCGATACTATTGCACCAAAAAACAACAAAACTAAAAGCCTATTGACCATTGTTGCATTACTTATCATTGTATTGATTGTTGGCATAATACTTACAAAAACATTACTCAAATCTCCAGAAAATGATGAACTCACATTTGAAGAAAATATGACTGAGATGATTGCACCTGAACTCAAACTACAGGAGCCTACAGAAGTTGCCAAACCAAAAGAGGAGCCATCACTTTCTACTATCATTGAAGAAAAAGTGAGTACACCTAAAGAGGTGGTAAAAGCCCCTGAAGTCATTCATGAAGAAACAGTTTCTATCGAAGAAGAGGTTAAACCTGTTGCTGAAGCGAAAAAAGAAGAACCCGTACAGATTGAAAAGCCTATAGTTACTAAAGCAAAGCCTGCTATTGAACTACCTGTAACACAAGAACCTATACACAAAGAAACACCTAAAGTAGTCACAACAAGCAAACCAAAGACAAAAGTAAAAAAACCTAAAACGACAACTAAGAAGCCTGTGGTTAAACACCAAGCAGCTAAAACAACGAGTTCCGGGAAATACTATGTTCAAGTAGGTTCATTTAAGGAAAACCCAAGCCCTCGCTTTCTTTCTGTCATTAAAAGTAGTGGATTTAAGTACCATGTAACTAACCCAGACAGAACAGGCTATAAAAAGCTTCTTATTGGACCATATAAAACAAGAGCTGAAGTAGACAAGGCACGTGATGTTATTAGAGACCGCATACATAAAAGTGCTTTTGTTGTTCAAAAGTAGGTTATGATGCACAAAACAATACTTTTTGACCAACTTACACCAGTAGCCCTCTATGGAAAAATCAAAGAAATTTTTCCAAACGAAATCACGATGCTTTTTGAATCGGTTGTAAATACAAGCGATGGTAACTTCTCATTTATCACCATTGGTGCACAAGAGCGTTTAGCCTATAAAAATAAAACTACACGTTATACAGACACTAGTGGTGAAACAAAAACAGTAGATGAAAATCCTTTCTTATTTTTAAAAAACTATTATAAAAATGTCGATAAAGAGAGTTACAAAGCAAAAGTTTCTGAACTTGGTTTTTCTTTTGTAGATGGATTTATAGGGTTTATTGCCTATGATATGGTAAAAGTTTTTGAGCCTACACTTGAAGAGAGTATGGATAACTTGCTAGATCCCTTAGATACACCGGATCTTGATTTAGTACGTCCTAGAATCATCATCGCCTACTCCCATAAATCAGCGAAACTCACACTCATTTTAAATGATGAGAGTATGGCTTCTGGTTTAGAATCTATAGAAAATATCTTACATTCAACATGTACACCTATGCCTCTACAAGCTGTAGAACTAAAGGGAGAAGGCACCTTTAGTATCGACGAGGAACGCTTTAAAGCACTTGTAGATGAATCCAAAGAAAACATTCGTTCAGGTGATATTTTTCAAATTCTTCTTGCCAACAGATATACACAAAAAGGAAAGATAGACCCTCTTTCATTTTACCGTGTACTGCGCTCTAAAAATCCGTCACCTTATCTCTTTTTACTTGACTATGAAGATTTCTCCATCTGTGGCTCCAGTCCAGAAGTGATGGTGCGTTTAACAGAGGGAGAGATACTCCTTCGTCCTATAGCAGGTACACGAAAACGTGGTAAAAATGCTATCAGAGATAAAGAACTGGAACTTGAGATGCTCGATGACCCTAAAGAGTGTGCCGAGCACCTCATGCTGATAGACCTTGGACGTAATGATGTCGGACGTGTTGCACAAACTGGTACAGTGAAAGTCACTGACATGATGCGTGTAGAGAAGTACTCTCATGTCATGCACATGGTATCTGATGTAGAGGCGCATATCGATGAAGACAAAGATATGTTTGACCTTTTTGCTGCTACCTTTACGGCAGGTACTATGACAGGTGCACCAAAAATTGAAGCTATGAAACTCATTGCTCAGTATGAAGGTCTTAAGCGTGGATTTTATTCTGGAAGTGTCGGCTACTTCTCTTTTGATGGCAACATGGATTCAGCCATAGCCATACGTACCTCACTCATCAAGCCTGACAGTATCACACTTCAAGCAGGTGCAGGAGTAGTAGCTGACTCCGTACCAGAGTTAGAGTACTTAGAAGTAAAAAATAAACTAGGTGCACTACTTGCAACACTTAAAGAGATGGAAACACTCTAAAATGGCAAAAGAGATATTTGCCATCTTTGGAAACCCGGTTTCCCACTCCAAATCCCCTCTTATGCATAATTTGGCCTTTCAAGGACTACAGTATAATGCGTGCTATACTCGTCACCTTTTAGAAGATGGCACAAAACTCAAAGAAACTTTTTTTAACTTAGGACTTAAAGGTGTGAATGTCACAGTACCTCATAAAGAGGCAGCATTTCAAGCCTGTGATGTGCTAGATCCCTTTGCCAAAAAAATTGGTGTGGTCAACACCATTGTAGAACGTGAAGGAAAACTCTATGGATACAACACCGATGCACCTGGTTTTTTAAAAGCAATTTCGGAATTTAAAGAGGTAAAAACCGTACTCTTTTTAGGTGCAGGGGGTACTGCACAATCTACCTCAAGCATCTTACGTGATGAGGGGTATGAAGTAACACTACTTAACAGAAGCCAAGGGCGTTTAGAAAAGTATAAAGCCGATGGATTTCAAACCTACACCTTTGAAACCTTTGAACCACGTGCATTTGACCTTGTCATCAATATGACTTCTGCCGGTTTAGAAGATGATTTACTTCCTTCTCCTAAAGAGATACTCGATATCGTTATACCTTCCGCAAAAGCCTGTGTCGATGTTATTTATGGAAAAGAAACCACATTTTTAAAACTTTCAAAAAGTCATAATAAGCCCACTAAAGACGGCTCTGATATGCTGCTTTATCAAGGTATCATCGCATTTGAATATTTTACCGATACACAATATAATTTTGATACTATCAAACCCATTATGCAAAAAGCATTCTTTCTATGAAACGTATTTTCATTATTATTATTCTACTGCTTACTCTTGTAGCAACCATTATTTGGTTCAATTTACCAAAAATAACACCATACTACGTACAACTTACTAAACCACGTATTGGACTTAACCTTGATATACAACCTCAAGCACAAAAAGAGGCACACTTTGTGGGGTCATCTAAATGTGTAAAATGTCATGAAGAACAGCACACACAATGGAAAAACTCCATGCATTCAAAAATGATTCAGGATATTAGGAAAACACCTAATTCTGTGGTGGCTGATTTTTCAAAACTTCCGAAAAATGCAGACTTTACACTTGCACAAGTAGTTTACACAGTAGGCTCAAAGTTCAAACAACGCTACATGATACCTGCGAACATCAATGGTAAAGAAGACTTTCGATTAGGCAATTACCAATGGAATGTACAAACCAAAAAATGGCAAAATTTCAAACCCTACACCTACTGGTACCATGATGCCTATCCTCATGACAATAAACAGTTCCCCACATCTAATACCTGCGACGGTTGTCACTTTACAGGATTTATGGCAACAGGAAAACGTGTAGAACCTGCCATCTCTTGTGAAGCCTGTCATGGACCTGCATCCAACCATATTAAGAACCCTAAAAGTAAGATATTCAAAGCCTCTCTTTCAGACCCCATCCGTACCAATGAAGTCTGTTTCCAATGCCACATGAGAAACAGAGATAAGCGTATGGAAACTGAATATAAAAAGGCTAAAGACCTATGGATGGATGCAAAAGACTATCCTGCTGGCTATGTACCAGGTAAGCCACTCATTAGCTACAAGCTCCCTGCACCTTTTGCCTTAGGTGCAGAGACAAAAGAGTTCTGGGCAAATGGTGCGGCAAAGAAAAACCGTACACAAGGGAATGAATATATTCATGACCGTATGTATCAACATGGAATTACCTGTATCAACTGTCACAACCCGCATAAACTCAGTAACACGGTAGAAAAACCAGAAGGTAATGATGCCTGTATGAAGTGTCACTCTCTTGGCTCCATCATTGGTCCACACCAAGATACACTTGAACAACATACACACCATAAAGCAGACTCCAAAGGTTCATTGTGCATCGAGTGTCACATGCCTAAAACGGCAAAACATACAGGAAAGTCACCACTTACTGTACGTTCACATCTCTTTAGTTTTACCTACCCAGCACAAACCAAAGCCTATGGTATGCCACCTGAAACAAATGCCTGCTATGCCTGCCATAAAGACAAAACACTTGACACGCTTCAAGAAAACCTAAAGTCATGGGGACGCTTGGAGTGGGAAAAGTTAGAGTTGCCTCAAACAAGTTTTAAATAACATTGTTTGATTTCAATTAACCTTGGATGAGTATAATTAAAACAACCACGATATAAGGTATACCATGATTAATATTTTAATGATTGAAGATGATGCGGAGTTTGCAGAACTACTAAGTGAATACCTAGCACAATATGATATTAAGATTACCAATTTTGAAGACCCTTATCTGGGCTTGAGTGCAGGGGTAAAAAAGTATGATTTACTCATTTTAGATCTTACACTTCCGGGTATGGATGGTTTGGAAGTTTGTGAAGAGGTGATGGAGAAGTATGATATTCCTGTCATTATCTCTTCTGCACGTTCTGACATCAATGACAAGGTAGAAGCCTTAGCTATAGGTGCAGATGACTACCTGCCAAAACCCTATGATCCGAAAGAGATGTATGCACGTATTATGTCACTTCTTAGACGTTATTCAAAAGCAAAGAACACAGAAGTTACTGCACCAAAAAGTGATTTTGAACTCAAGGGAGATACACTTTACTTTAAAGGTGAAGCACTCTCTCTTACCCCTGCAGAGTTTGAAGTCTTAAACCTATTAGTAAAAAATCAAGGTATCACACAATCACGTGAGCAGATTATCAATACAGCAGGGAATATGAGTATTGACTCACAAGGGAAAAGCCTAGATGTCATTATCTCTAAGATTCGAACAAAACTTGGAGATAACAAACGCATACAAGCTGTACGTGGTGTAGGATATAAACTTGTTTAACCGCTTCACCTCACTTAGAAGTAAAATAAGGCTCATCTTCTCACTGATACTTATTTTACTTACCTTTTTATTTATCGGTTCTATCAAATATGACCATCTTAAGTATGATGAGAACAATGAGATGCATGAACGTCTTGTGACACATTATCTCTACAACTACTACCTCGTGTATGGCACCATAGATGAAGCCTATTTAGAGTCTCAAAACTTCTCTCTCATTACGGACAAAGCAAAAATTGTACAAATCGAACACTACTTCAAAGAGAAAGAAAAAGATAAGTATAAAAAATATGCTGTAGACACCTATAAACTCCAACGTATTATTCTTATCAACAACGACCGGTTTAAACTCTTTTTACAAAATAAAAATAAGCTCAAATTTCCTCTAAAACGTATTGTTGTCTTTAGTATTGTCTTTTTACTTATTTTGATGCTCTATTTTTGGGTGATGAAAAGTCTCAAACCTATCAGTACATTAAAAAACCAAATTAAAACATTTTCAGAAGGAAACTTGGAAATACACTGTGCCAGCGACAAAAAAGATGAGATAGCAGAAGTCGCCAATGAGTTTGACCATGCTGTAACTATGATACGTGAACTCTTGCAGTCACGACAACTCTTTTTACGTGCTATTATGCATGAGCTAAAGACACCCATAGCCAAAGGCCGACTTGTAGCAGAGATGCTTCCTGATGAGAAAAACAAAGCACGTATGCATAGTATTTTTGAACGTCTCAATCTCCTCATAGATGAGTTTGCCAAAATAGAAAAAATTACCTCTAAAAACTTTAAACTTGATGTGAAACCTTATAAAGTGTCTGACCTCACAGAAGCTAGTATTGACCTTCTGATGCTTGAAAATGCGAAAGAACACATAGACCTACAGGTGATTGAAGATTACCAGGCAGAAGTAGATTTTGAACTCTTTACTTTGGTAATCAAAAACCTACTAGACAATGCCATCAAGTATGCTAAAGATAAAAAAGTACTCGTACAGATTAACAATCATAAAATTGCTATTGTAAATAAAGGTGAAAAGCTAGGGGAACCGTTAGAAAACTACTTCAAACCATTTCATACTTCTAAAAAAGGTTTAGGTTTGGGGTTATATATTGTGAAGAGTATTTTGGATATTCACCAAAAAGAGTTAAGTTATGAGTATGAAGATGGTAAAAATATCTTCATTATCTCATAAAAATTATGCCTCAGTAATCGTATCTGAAAGAATAAAAGAAAGTTCTAAAGCCTGAGAAGCATTGAGTCTTGGGTCACACTGTGTATGGTAACGGCTTGCAAGCCCTTCATCCGTAATAGCACATGAAGTACTTCCTGTACACTCAGTTACATCGTTCCCTGTCATTTCAAGGTGGATACCTGCTGCTACTGTTCCCATCTCTTTATGAATCTTAAAGAACTGTTCTACTTCAGAAAGAATGTTATCAAAGTTTCTGGTTTTAAAGCCAGTTGAAGACTTCTCAACATTTCCATGCATAGGGTCTATCGTCCAAACTACATTTTTTCCTGCGTCTCTTACTTTTTTAAGAAGAGGAGGGAAAGCGTCTGCAATTTTACTCGCACCCATACGGACAATGAGGTTTAATCTTCCCTCTTCATTGTCAGGATTAAGTGCTTCGATGAGTTCGATAAGTTCATCTTCACCCATACTTGGTCCTACTTTACAACCTACAGGGTTTTGAATCCCTCTAAAATACTCAATATGTGCTTCAGTAAAATCTCTTGTTCTATCACCAATCCAGAGCATATGTGCAGAACAGTCATAGTATTCACCTGTATCTGAATCTTTACGTGTCAATGCTTCCTCATAGTTAAGTAACAATGCTTCATGTGAAGTATACAGTGTAGTCTGGTGTAACTGAGGCATCATATCAGACGTTAAGCCACAAGCGGCCATAAACTTCATAGAGTGGTCTATTTTATCTGAAAGCTCATCATATTTTTTTCCTAATGGATTGCCTTTAATAAACTCAAGGTTCCACTGGTGTACTTTATTTAAATCTGCCAAGCCACCGCGTGAAAATGCACGAAGCAAGTTTAGTGTCGCTGCTGATTGGTTGTAGGCTCTTAACATATTTTTAGGGTTTGGTACACGTGCAACTTCATTAAATTCAATACCATTGATGATATCTCCTCTGTATGAAGGTAGTTTTACACCATCAATCTCTTCAAAGTCTGAAGATCTTGGTTTTGCAAACTGCCCTGCAATACGCCCTACTTTTACTACAGGCTTACCCGTTGAATACATAAGTACCATGTTCATTTGAAGCATCAGTTTAAAAAGGTTTTTTATATTCTTCGCATTAAAGTCAGAGAAACTCTCTGCACAATCTCCACCTTGGAGCAAAAATGCTTCACCACGTCCAGCTGCTGCCAGTTTTTCTTTTAGTTTTCTTGCTTCACCTGCAAAAATAAGTGGCGGGTACGAACTTAACTCAGCTTCTACTTTTTCAAGGAGTGCTTGATCTTCATATGTTGGTTGTTGCTTTATAGGAAAATTTCTCCAGCTACTTGGTGTCCAACTCATAGTTTATCCTTACATACTAGGCTAGTGCCTAAAAATTAATGGAATGATTATAGCTTAAAATGTATGAAAATGGTATGTAAAAATTCTTATTACTTAAAATAGTTTAAAATTTTGTATAAATTGGAGATTTTTTTGAAAAAAAAGCATCTTTTCACATGGTGAATAAGTTGTGAATAACTCATATTAAAAAATGCAACCCGTGTTTTAGGGGTGTGAATAAGTATGTTACTTTTTCACCACAAATGTGACAAAGTTCACCCACTGAAAAACTGTCTCTATTTTTGTAAACCCCGCATCTTTACACATCTGTATATTTTCTTTTATGGTAAAGGGAATAAGTACATTTTCCAGTGCTTCTCGCTTCTGTGCTATTTCATACTCGCTGTAACCTTGCTCTTTTTTATAGTCATAATAGATATCTATCATCTCTTTATCTAACACTTTATCTTCAAAAATGACTTTCTCTGAAAATATAAACATCCCCTCATCATTAAGACCTTCAAAAAGTTTCTTCATCAGCTCCAAACGCTGCATAGGACGGATAAACTGTAAAGTATAGTTGGCTACGATGATATCTTCATCACTATACTCATATGTCAACATGTCTGCCATCTCGAGTGCTATGTTTGCACCAAAAGCTTGACACTTTTGCTCTGCTCTATCTAACATGGCTTGCGAATTGTCTAAACCTTTTAGTTGCATATTTACAGACATTTTAGAATGTAAGTCAAGTAAAAATTTTGCTGTAGAAGATCCGAGGTCAAGTACTTTCATATCCTCTTTTTGTTCTGCCAAGATAAGAGAAATCACCAACTTTCTCACCTCATCATAAAAAGGTACTGAACGACTTAACATATCATCAAATACTGAAGCGACAGCTTCATCAAATTCAAATTTTTTACTTATTTTTTCTGTGAATACTTTGTCTTTCATCTATGCTTACTTTTTATTTTATTTGTCTAATTATATCGAAGAAACTCAATATTTAAATGCTTTAATATCTAGTAAATCTATATTTTATCTTTATAAAAGGTTATTATATTTAGAATATAAGCCATGAATCAATTAACAATCCTCATAGTAGATGATGACAAAACTACTTCTTCCATTCTCAATCATATGTTAAAACCATACGCAAACGTTATTGTGAAGGCATCCAACGGGGTTGAGGGTTGTGACCTATATAGAAAATATACACCAGATATTATCTTATCTGACATCAATATGCCACTAATGAACGGCTTGGAGATGATTGAAAAAATCCGTAAAATTGATGATGATGTCAAAATAGCCATTTTTACTGACTTTGAAAACCGAGAAATACTCTTAAAAGCTATTGAACTTGGGGTCAACCAGTTTGTCTCCAAACCTTTTGAATCTAAAAGTTTTTCCAAGATGATGCAAGGGCTTTGTCATGAAGTCTGGACACGTCAAAAAGCAGTACATGAAATACAAAGACAAGAAAACATTTTACATACCATTAACCAAATGGCACACAATTTTTTACAGGAATCCAACTGGAGAGAAGCACTTGAACAGGAACTTACCAACCTGAAAGAGGCATCTGAGATTTCATCTATTTTCATCTATAAAAATAAAAAAGAGAAAAATGACATTGTCTCCAACCAACTTTTTTACCTCAATGATAACAAAGACGCAAAAACAAAAAAGACGATTCACTTTCGTAGAGACAATCTCATGCGATGGAAAAATCAACTAGAAAAAAACCAATTGGTCAATGGCTGTAAAGCAGACTATGACAAGTCAAAGAAGAAATTACTAGCAACCTTTAAAATCAACTCCTTGCTCATACTACCCATATTTGTAAAAGGGAAATGGTGGGGCTTCTTAGGTATTGGTGATGAACAAGAGCAAGTTTTGGCTTCGAGTCATGTTGAGATGCTTAGTACCTCTGCATCCATCATCGGGGCTGCCATTAACAACACACGGAACCTTAAGTCACTACAGATGTCATCTGCAGTGTTACAGCACACGATTGATGGTGTACTTATTACAGATGTTGACAACAAGATTGTCCATATCAATGATGCCTTTCTTGAAATCACGGGCTATACCCGTGACAATGCCATTGGCAAAAACCCACGTATGTTAAAGTCTGGGAACCACAGTCACCAATTTTATCAAAAAATGTGGGATCAGCTAACTCGTGAGGGGTATTGGCAAGGAGAGATTACCAATCGTAAAAAGAATGGTGAAATCTATATAGAGTGGCTTAGTATCAATACCATTAAAAATGTACATGGTGAGATTGAAAATTATATCGGTATTTTTTCTGATGTCACACACCAACGTAAAGATGCACAGGAACATGCCTACCTTGCTACGCATGACCCACTTACCCAACTCTCCAACAGACTCCTGCTTGATGACAGACTAGACCATGCTATTAACCATGCCTCACGCTTTGGGAAATGTATCAGTCTTATTTTCTGTGATTTGGACAACTTTAAACCTATCAACGACACCTACGGACATAATGTAGGAGATGAGATACTCAAACGCGTTGCCAACTATCTGAAAAAAACATTGCGTAAAGAAGATACTATTTGCTGATTTAGTGGTGATGAGTTTGTCATTCTCATTGAAGAGTTAGACAACTTTGAATTACTCGAAACGATTTTGGGAAAAATCAACAATATCACCAAAGAGACCTGTATTATTGATGGGCATACGATTGATATTGGCATGAGTATCGGTGCTTCAATTTTCCCTGATGATGGGATAGATGCAGACAGCCTTATCAAATCAGCAGATGAAGCGATGTATAAAGCAAAAAAACAAGGTAAAAATTGTGTCGAATATGCAAAAAATGATTTAAATCTCTACTGTCTTCACCAAATGAGTAAAACAATTAATTTTAGCATTTAACCTTTAGGATATCACCTAGTATTAGAGCTACCCTTTACCTATAAAGTCCTGCATAATTTTATAATATCTTTTATCTGAAGAGATATCTATATGCCCTCTATTTTTAATGATAATCACTTCTAAACGTTTTTTATCAAAGGCATCAATGAGTCTTTGTGTATTTTCCAGAGGAATTACTTTATCCTTTTCTGCTATGACTATGAGTGTCTGAGCTTTTATATCTTTCACTCTTGCAAGTGAATCATATTTGTCGTTAAGTAGAAAAGAAACAGGGTAGATCCGGTAGCGGTCTTGTGCAACATTTACAATGCTGTCATAAGGTGTAATAAGTGCTAATTTTGTGACCTCTCTGTGTGCTGCTACATAGGTAGCAATGCCTGTACCAAGACTCCTACCACCTACAGAAATACGTTTATGCATAGGCTTTATAATGTCATAAAGTTTCAATGCATCTTTGTAAAGTGCCTCTTCAGTCGCTTTTCCTGTACTTTTACCATACCCTCTATAGTCCATAAGATAAACAGTAAAGTCAGGGAACTGTCCTGCAATATAGTCAGAACTTTGTGCCATAGACTCCGCATTCCCACCAAAGTAAAGTATGGCATTTTTATGCCCTTTATTCAAGACAATAACATTGATGGATCACCATCATTGTACATAGTCATATGATGGTATGCTGTCTTGGTATCTGCCGTAGGAAAATAGAGATAGCTACGTTGGTTGATATAAAGAAATGCACCCATGGCTACATAACTCAAAAGGATAATAACACTTATCCTTTTTATCATACGTTTCATTTGAGTACTTCTTTTGCCCTAGTTATGTCATCTTCTATCTGTTCTTTTAAAGCATCCAAACTCTCAAACTTTTTATTGGCACGTAGAAAATCGATAAACATCATCTCTACCTTACCTTCAACTTCACCTATGTCACCTACTAAAATATGTGTCTCTACGGCAAAAGAGTCATCGGTAGTCACTCTATGTCCTAAAAAACTTACAGAGTCTAGCCACGTTCCTTTTATTTTGGTGCGTGTTGCATAGACACCCTCTAAAGGTAATTTGTACTCCTTGACATTAAGATTGAGTGTGGGCACTAGTTCTTTCTTTCCAAGCCCCTGTCCTGAGACAACCATACCATCTATACTGTAAGTCCTGCCCAGAAGTTTATTTGCCAGTGCTATGTTACCCTCACGCAGATAGGCTTTTATGGTACGAGAATGTACAGGAATGCCCTCTACACTCACTTCTTCGACTATCTCTACCCTACCATCAAAAAGTGTCTGCAATGTCTTGGCAGAACCAGCCTTCTCTTTACCAAAAGCAAAGTCATAACCCACCACGATGGTTTCTAGTTGAGGAAAGTCAGTTTTTAGTCTCTCTACAAATGCTTCAGGACTCAAACCTTTTATAACATCAAAATGATAAAAACAGCACACCTTAGAAGTAAAATTCGACCGTTTATACCCAGGCGTCAAATACCCACCATTACGCTCAATAATCACAATGGCATCTACTTTCTTAGCAAGTGTCTGATGGGCAATATGCATCCCATCAAAAGAACCAATGGCGATGGATTGTATGGTGTTACGGTAAGCCAATTATTTATCCATTTTTACAAAATGGTAAAGATATTCCTGATTACCCTCTTTACCTTGCAACTTAGATAATGCCTGATACTTCTCATCCCAGCCAAGCCTCTTAGCTTCAGCTTCAAAATCCTCTTTACGTCTGGCAATAGTATCTAGGTCTTGCACCACACCCTTGCTGTCACGCTTCACATCTTTGCCTACTTCAAACTGTGGTTTATAGAGTATGACAATGTCACACCCCTTACCTGCCAATCTATCTATATCATCAGTTATTTTCAAAATAGAGATGAACGATACATCACAGGTAATAAGGTTAAAACACTTTTCACTCTGAAACTCACGGATGTCCGTACTTTCATGTAAAGAGACTTTCTCATTTTGACGTAAAGAGATATGCAACTGCTCAGAACCCACATCTACACAGTCTAGTGTCGCTACACTGTTTTCAAGCACTATTTGGGCAAAACCACCCGTACTTGAGCCTATATCTAACGCCACTGCATCTTTCAACTCTATGGGATGCTCCATTAAAAAACTCTCTAACTTACGTGCCGCACGGCTAACATAAAACTTCTCATTTTCTACATCCACCACAGAGTTCTCATCTACTTTGGCAGAAGCCTTGGCTTTTTTACCATCTACAGTAACCTTACCCGCTTTTATAGCATCATTCGCACGGTTACGACTCTCGTAGTAACCTTCATCTACTAGGTATTTGTCTAGTCTCATTAAAATCTCCTATATTTATCAGAAAAATAACCATATTTTTCTATGCGTTTATTGTATTCATCTATAGCTTCTTTATTTTCTTTAAGCCATTCTTGTTCTTGTTTGGTATGTGTTACTTTTTCAATTCTATTATTAATTTCTTTTTCCGAGTATTTATTATCTAAACTCATTCATTATACCTAGGCGGATTCGCATACCAAGCGAATACCCAAACTAAAAATTGATTGTAGTATTTTAAGTTCAACAAGACTAAGATACCCAAAAACAATCAATCACTAAA
>VCAW01000033.1 GCA_013607775.1 Campylobacterota bacterium
GGTTCTCATAAAAAGCCTTATAGTTTTTTTGATAAAGTTTTAATGTTTGTTGTAAAGTATTATAACATTTATCGAGGTCTAAAGGTTTTTTTGAAATTTAATTTAGCTTAAATTGTGGGTTGTTTTTGGTAATCTGCAAGTGGCTCGGATACAAAGGTAAAAAAGTTGATCTCAATGTCGATAAAACATTTATTCCACTCACAAGTGATACCTGTAAATTTGGTAAGTGGTTTAACTCCCACTCAGATCATCTTCGTAAAATCCCATCAATCGGACGTTTTGTCACAAGAATAGAAGAGCACCATGAACACTTACACGACACCTACCAATATATTTATGATATCTTTTTTGAGATGCCTCACAGACGTTCTCTTGTACATAAAATACTCACTTTTAACAGTAAAAAAGTAACGACTGAAGAACGTGAAAAAGCTAAAATATATTTAACCTATCTTAAACATACCTCTAAAGAACTTTTAGAAGTACTCTCTGTCTTAGAAGATAAAGTAAAATCACTTGACTATAATGAACTTAAAACAGTAGTAGAAACACACGCTTAATTATTTTTACAAAAATAACGGATAGAAGCAAACCCTTTTGCTCCTACAGCAGCACAGTCAGCTATCTGCTCTTGTGTCAAAATCCCTCCCAATGCAAGTACAGGAATATCTACGGAAGAGACAACTTCTTTTAAGATCTCTAAGCCTACAGCCTTACCTTTGTTTGGGGTATCAAAAATAGGGCTAAATGTAACCATATCTGCACCCAATGCTTCTGCATGTTTGGCTTCATCTTTGCTATGTGTACTGACAATCACAAATAAGCCCAAAGCCTTTGCCTTTACAATATCATCAAACTGTGTACTTGTAAGATGTACCCCATCGGCATGACACTCATTTGCTAAAATATACTCACCATGTAAAAGTACTCTCTCAAAATTTTGTGCATTTACAACAAATAATTTTGCATTGTTTACATACTCTGATGTCATTTTGTCTCGATAGACTATCATCGAAGCTTTTGTAGAAAAGTACGCTAAATCATCTACTAAAGTATCAAAATTTAAAGTTGTGGGATCTGTAATGGCATACGCTAGCATTTAACTGGTTTGCTGTTGTTCAAGTATTTTTTGAAGTAGTGCGGTTTGTTTTTGTAACTCAAAATACTTGTCACGGGAGACAATAAAGTACTCTAACAATAAAACGCCTATCATACCTGGTAACATAGCAACAACTGCTGCAATGATTGCGAAGAAAAAAGATTGTGAATAAAAAGAGAGAAAGGTGCTAAAAGCACCTATGAAGACCGTAGCCCAAGCTACGCCTAAAAGAAAATTAATCACAAAACTAAGAGAGGTACCTTTTAGTCTCATTGATTTAATTATACAGCACCCATTGTATCAATCACTGGATCTGGTGCTTTTTCATGTTCTTCATCAATCGCTACTGCACCTGCAAGGTATACATAGATAAGAATCATAAATACAAACGTCTGAAGCAATGCTGAGAACGAAAGTAAAAGGTATGCAGGAAGTGGTGCAATAAATGGTACTAACATAAGAAGTACCCATAAGAACAAGTCATCCCCTTTGATGTTACCAAAAAGTCTGAATGAAAGTGAAATAATTCTTGAAATATGAGAAACGATTTCGATTGGGAACATAAGTGGAGCAAGGACTTTTACAGGACCAGCAAAGTGTGCAAAATAATGTACAACACCATTTTCTCTGATACCTTCATAGTTATAGTAAAAGAATACCATAAATGCCAAAGGCAAAGTCACGTTAATGTTTGAAGTTGGAGATTCAAACCCTGGAATAATACCAATAACGTTTGATACAAAGATAAAAAGTCCAACTGCAGCTACGAGTGGTAGATACTTACGTGCAAGATCTTCACCGATAACATCTTTACCCATAGCAATCACACCACCAAGGTATGCTTCCATAACATTTTGTGTACCATTTGGTACGGCTCTAAGGCTTTTTGTAGCCATTTTAGCGATAAGTAGTACGATAACAGAAACTAAAAGTAAATGCGCCACCAATACTACTGAGTGGTTGTGCTCTCCAAAAATACCGCCAAGGCAAGTAAATACACCTTCCATAAAACATCCTCTTGTATAAAATAATTGTGGCGATTATAGCTTTTTAGTACTTAGAATTTACTGTAATTTCTCTTGTCCAAGCCTATAGAGTGCAAAATCATATTTAATTGGGTCACTCTTATCAAACTTTTTCAACTTTTCAGTCAATTCAATTGTCGCTTTCATGTCATAGGTTTTTCGTTTAAGTAGTCCCAAACGTTGTGATACTTTAAACGTATGCGTATCAAGAGGCATAAGTAAGTCTTTTTTATCTATTTTCGACCAAATCCCCATATCTAAGGCATCACTACGTACCATCCAACGCAAATACATCATATAACGTTTATAGGTACCCATCCCACTCATTTTTTGAGGGACAGAGCCCACAAGAAAATCATAGCCCCTACTTTTATGGCTCTGCATAGATTTTAATGTTTCTATAAAACACCATAAGCCATCCAATACATTTTCTTCTTTTTTATAGCCTTCATAAAAGATATTTTCAATACTGTCTACATCTCTAAGTCGCTTAAGTGTAATAAAAAGTCTGCTTACATCTTCTGCATTTTGAAAACGGTAGTAGTGTGATGAAAGTGTATGTTTAATCGTTTTATCAGAAGCATCAAGAAGTGAAAAATCCAAACTTTGTAAAAACTTGACGATGAGCCTTGCGTTACCATAAGCAAAAAGTGCACATATAAGGGCAATGGTTTCGTCATTATGTTGCGAAGCTATTAGGAGGGGGTCTGGTTTTTCTAAAGAGATTTCAGCGCTGCTATTACGAGCTTCAACCTCATTGTCTAAAAGTATTTTTATTTTTTTAAATGTCATAGGTTTCCGTAGGTCGAGGTGTCCTCTCCCCGACATAAATTAAAATGTAAAGTGTTCACCTAAATAGTGTTTACGTACATTTTCATTATTTTTTATCTCTTCAGATGTACCTGTGGATAACATTTCTCCTGCACGCATGACATAGGCTCTGTCACAGATACTTAGTGTTTCACGTACATTGTGATCGGTAATCAAAATACCCATGTCCAACTCTACAAGTTGCGCGATAATATTTTGTATATCAATCACCGCAATAGGATCAACCCCTGCAAAAGGTTCATCAAGGAGTAAGAACTTAGGCTCTCCTACTAAAGCACGTGCGATTTCTACCCTTCTTCTTTCTCCACCACTCAAACGAATCCCTAAACGTGAACGAATAGGTTCAATGTTAAAAATTTCAAGAAGTTTCTCTATACGTGGTTTAATGGTCTCTTCAGATAAGTCCAATGCTTCAGCTGCGATGAGCAGATTTTCTTCCACACTCAAATCTTTGAAGATGCTCGACTCTTGTGGCAAGTAGCCTATGCCCATTTGTGCTCTAGCACTCAATGGAAGTTTTGTAATGTCTTCACCATCTAAAAAGACTTCACCTTCAGTAGCATCGGTCAATCCACATACCATATAAAATGAAGTTGTCTTACCTGCCCCGTTAGGTCCAAGAAGTCCTACTATCTCTTTAGATTTGACGCGAAGAGAGATATCATGCACGATTTGTGTTTTTTTTATGGTTTTAGCAAGGTTGATGGCTTCAAGTGTATGCATTTTAACTCTCTATCTTATAAATTCTACCATCTTTGGATGGTTCTATCTCAATCGTGACAACATTATAACCAACGCTCACTAAAAAGGCTTTAAGTGCATCACTTCCCCACTCTACCATATGCCAACCAGACTTCTCAAACTCTTCAAAAAGCCCCATTTGCATAAACTCTTCGTGCTCCAGTCTATAAAGGTCATAGTGGTAAAGATTTGCATCATTTCCACCCTCATAACACTGCTGCAATGAAAATGTAGGAGAGGTTACTTCACCCTCAATACCTTTTGCTTTGGCAACAGCTTGTGTCAATGTGGTTTTTCCCGCTGCCAAATCTCCACGGAGAAATACGATAGCGTTTTGAGGCAACGTTTGATTTAGATACTCAACAACTTTGTTTAAGCCATCAAGTGATGCTTGTATCTCTTTCATTTTTAATTTTTAATTTTTAATTTTTGTGAAACATCTGCCATAAAATTCAAATGTTCTCTGGCTTTCCCACTCTCAAGCTGAGCTTCAACCATAGCAATGGCTTCGGGAATGTCTATCACATCTCCATCTACAAAAAGTGCAAAAGCAGCATTGAGTACCACTATGTCTCTTTTAGCCCCTCGTTCTTCACCTGAGAATATATCTCTGGTTATTTGCGCATTAAACGCAGCATCTCCACCAAGTATCGCCTCTTTAGGAGAAAGTTTAAATCCAAAAGTCTCTGGGTTTATCTCACCCTCACTGATGCGTCCTGCAGAGACATAGGCAAATGCTGTGTTGGTGCTGATGCCTATCTCATCCATACCATCAAGACTGCTTACGACATATGCCTGTTTGGTATCTAGCCCTAAAAGTGCTTCTGCCATGACCTTTACATAAGAAGGGTCAAACACACCTAAAAGATACTTCTGTGCACCTGCAGGATTGGTCAAAGGACCTAGAAGGTTAAATATCGTTCGATGCTCTATGGATTTACGTATCGGCATGATGTGTTTCATCGCAGGATGGTGGTCTGTTGCTGGGAAGAAACAAAATCCTGTCTCTTCAAGCATTTTGATTTTGTTCTCTATGCTCAAATCAAGATTTAATCCCAAAGCTTCAAGTACATCTGTAGCACCTGAGTTGGAGGTAATGCTTCTGTTTCCATGTTTGGCAACCACACGCCCCACAGAAGCCAACAAAAGTGATACCGTTGTAGAGATGTTAAAGCTTCCGCTTTTGTCTCCACCTGTACCCACAATGTCTATGGCTTTATCTCGGAGTTCCTCTGAGAGATTAAGTTTGATAGAGTGCTCACGCATCACAGAGGCTGCTGCAGCGATATCCTCTCCACTCTCTCCCTTTTCATAAAGGTCTATGAGAAATTGACGCGCCTCGTTTTGAGGCATTTCATTGTTAAATAGTTTTTCAAATTGAGATTTAATGCTCATTTTAAAGCTCCTTTACGAACTCTTCTTTTTGGCTTTTGGGAATCGTCTTTGTCTTAGGTATCTGCAACACTTCATAGTGCTTCGCACCTTTAAGATACTCTATCGTAATCTTATCACCAATCTTTACATCTTTAGATGCCTTGGCTTGTATATCGTTAATAAATACAACACCTGATTTTAGCATATCTGTAGCTATAGTACGGCGTTTCACTACATTGACAGCTGAGAGCCATTTGTCTACTCTCATTGCTTAAACATCTCCTCAGCCAACTTCGCTTCCATCACACCCTTCATGGTAAGCCCACCATCTTCAGAGATATACTGTTCCTCTTTAAGATTTTTAAAGACAGACTTACACTCTTTCATGTCGAACATACCAGTCTCTACCAACATTTTTTGAATGTCTGAAAGTGTCTCTTCAGGCTCTTTTTTCATGAGTGCCAAAAGACAGACACGTTCAACTACATTTTCTTCATTCATATTTACTCCATTTAAATGCGACAAGTCGCATGAGCCAACTGCTGAAGTTGTCACAGTGACAACGTAGCAAATGGACTTTGTTCATGTTGCGTTCTATTAATGTAAATCCGCGTTTAATTTTACTTCTCTTGTACTTCTTCTAACAACTATCTCACCTGTAGTAGAGTTTTGTCTAAAGTGAAGTCCATTGAGTCCTTGGAACTCGTCTGCACGGAATGTTGTTTTAGTGTCTAGCTTAGCATCTGGGTTTGCCTCTTTTATTTTAGCCAACTCTTCAGGTGCTACTTTTACTTTAGTCCCCGCAAAGATAGCTACACCACCATCAATGATACACGCATCACCAAGAGGGATACCACACGTCGAGTTTGCCCCAAGAAGTGTGTTTTCACCAATACTGATAGGGTTACCGTCTGTTCCAGAAAGTACACCTAAAATACTTGCTCCTCCACCAACGTCAGAACCACTTCCCACGATAGCCGAAGAGGAAATACGCCCTTCAACCATCACAGAACCAAGAGTACCAGCGTTAAAGTTGATGTATGATGCACCTGGCATAACCGTAGTTCCTGCTGCTAGTTGTGCACCCATTCTTACTTTAGAGGCTTCAAGGATTCTTGTATTGTCCGCAGGAATCACATGTTGTAAGAATCTTGGGAATTTATCTACAGAGTCCACTGTTGGGTAAGTTCCATATAGTTTCATCTCTATTTCGTTGTCTCTTAGGTAGTCAAGCTCGTAAGGTGTATTCCCTACCCATGCAACGTTAGACAGGATGCCAAATGCACCATTGAGGTTTACTTTTCTAAGTTCTGCTTTACTTTGAGACAGTGCGTAAAGTTTTAAGTACACAGCTTCTACTGACTCAGGATTTGCATCTTCAAACAAGAAAACGATTCTAAAGTTCTTACCAATGTCTTCCATGTTTGCTAATGTTTTAATGACCTGAACATTTTTGTGTGCATCCCCTGTTGCTTCTGCTAAGTATGGAGCAAAAGCTGCCATTGCATTGTTTACAAAGTTTTCATTGATAGTCGCTACAAATTCAGAACCTGAAAAGTCAACATCTATTTTAGCTTCTTGCAGTGCTTTGATGAACACTGCCGCTGAACCAGAGTTCTCTTTCCAGTTAATAAGCCCAAAGTTTGCCTGTAAAATCTTCTCTGCATTCTTTTGCCCTCTGTCTACACGTGCAATACCAAATGCCATAGGCTCTTTGTACCCTGCTTGTGAAGTAACTTCTGTTACCAATGCTTTAAATGCGTCTGTTGTTTGAACTGTTTCAATTGCCATTGAATTCTCCTGTAAATAATTAGAGCGATTATACTTTTTTTTTCTTGTTCATTTGCTTGTGAAGAGATATATCAATCATTTCTCATTTCTACTCATTCCACAACTGTGTTATTTATAGGCATCTCCACGAAAACAAATGCACATCTAATCATATTGGGAATGCATACGAGTATCTGCATAATTTATGAGTTATTCTGTTGCCTGTGTTTGAGTATGCGTTACCACAGAGGACGGATGGGAACGAGATAGCAGTAAAATCTGTAGGGTGGGTCACACCCACCACATAAGGTTTGTTGAAAACAATCACACTTTCGCCGTAAGGGCTAGAGAATATTGTGTAAATTTAAAGAGTTTTCATTGTCACCCTAAAGTTTATAAACTTTTATAAAATAAATAGCATAAACAATACCAAATAGTATTGCAATAGGAAGTCCAAAAATTAATATAATTCCGTACATTTGTTCTGCATGTCCACCTACTAGAGGGTAAAGAGTAAAATTGAGCACATGTATAGCTATAGAAATGATAATACTTACTGTTGTTATATAAAATTTAGTTTTTATGTAGGATTTACTATAAAGAAAATGCATCACAGTTCCGAATATAGGCAGAAATAGTGTAAATCCAATGTACTCATTAAAAATACCCGTATAATAGGGTGCATCTGCATATGAAGATTTCTGAAAAATAAAACCAATAAATGCCAACAGTGCCAGTTCTGAAACTATTTTTGCTGTTGTATTATGATTTTTTGTATCTATTGATGAGTTATTACCAAAAAGATTGATGCTAGTAATAACAGGTACAAGTAGTCCTGATATTAAAGCTAGCAATTCTAATGGTTCTGCTGAATGAGGAAGTATTTCCCATGTAATTTGAAACACCATAAACCCACCGAACAAAGAGAGTAAAAGTAAAATAATCTTTTTCATAAAAAACCTTCAACAAGAGTATAAACATTATACTTAGATTACATTAATCCCAAATAGGATTACTAACATTAGTGATATTACTTGCACTTTGGGTGTTTGCAAACAATTTACACCCCAAGGGCATTTCCCTGGGTAGTTTAACCATTATATTCATCGATGATTATTTATAAATACTCACAGTACAATAACTTTTGCTAGTTTAGAATTTCTATTACATAGTTTTGGTTTAATTCAACAATAAGATACAAAAGATACAATTCCCCTATGAAGAAATATTTACGTGGTCATACTAAACAGTACTTTTCCCTTGCCGTTATAGCGATGTACTCTACTTTACATAAGTTGTGTACGCTTGACAGTAATTACCAGTACCATAAACTTGCCTATGATTTAGTACCCAATAAAACTGCTCCTCCTTCAAAAACTGCATAATTGTAAGGTTGATACTATCAACCACAACACCCATATAAAAACATTATCCATTGTTCATTAATATTGAACTTACACATAATACATATAACACATAAATTAGGAATATCCATGACAACAAAAACACTAAGCCTCGTAGCGGCTTCTCTACTTTTAACACAGGCAACTTTCGCAGACACAACACTTGAAGACATTACTGTTGTATCGGCAACAAGAACGACACAAAACCTTCAAAATGTTACATCAAATGTAGATGTCATTACCGCACAAGACATTGAAGACAGAGGGTACACTACAGTTACTCAGGCACTTAACTCACTTCCAGGTGTCACATTTACACAAAATGGTGGACTTGGAACATCTACCTCTGTAAATCTAAGAGGTATGGACTCAAGAAGTACACTCGTACTCATCGATGAGGTACGTTATAACGACATTACAGGTACTTCAGGAGCACCTTTTGCGCACCTAATGGTGGAAGACATAGCACAAATCGAAGTGGTTAAAGGTGCTCAGTCAGGTATCTGGGGTGCTGACGCTGCAGCTGGTGTGATAAACATCATCACTAAAAAACCTGAGAATAGTGTACATGGTTCTGCACATATCGAAGGTGGAAGCTTTAACACGAAAAAGTATGGGGCAACACTCTCAACAAAAACAGAGAACTATACACTCAAAGTGAGTCACAATGTTGTAGATACAGACAGCTTTACAGCACAAGCTCCAAAAGGTGAAAATATTGACGATTTTGAAGATGATGGCTACAAAAACCAAACAACCAACGTACAACTAGGACTCAACATCAACGAAAGCAACAAAGTTGACCTAGCTTACACATACATCGATGCAGACAGCCAGTATGACACATACCAAAATCCAAATGGTATCGCCAACAGTACAACAAAAGACTCTTTTGCTTCTGTAAACTTCAACCATATAGACAGCTTTAACGAACTGAATGTCTATGCAAAACGTTCTAAGTTTGAAAGAGAGTTTATCGATACTTTTTCTACTTCACCATTTGACGGTCAGGTAGATGAATACGGTATCAACTCTAAAATCCCTTATGGCACAGAAGATTTTGTCCTTGTAGGTGCAGACTACAAGAAATTTGAGCACAAAAACAGCATCAACAAAAACTTTAACAACAAAGGTATCTTTGTAACCAATAACAACACCTTTAAAGGTTTTATGGGTGGGACTACTATCTTAACAGAGTCATTGCGTTATGACAGCTACTCAACCTTTGACAATGAAGTCACAGGGAAGATAGGTCTTAAGCACATTCATGAAAACATTGAAGGTCTTGTGACTTCACTTAACTATGGTACTGCATACACTGTACCGACACTTTACCAACTCCACGCACCAGGTTCAACATACAGTGGTGTTTACTACCCTATTGGTAATGAAAACCTTAACCCAGAGACTACAAAATCATTTGATGTGACAATAGCCTATAAAGATTTCTCAGTGACGTACTTTAGCAACAAAATAGACAACCTCATCGAATACACCAATGGATATAATAACGTAGAGGGTACGTCTAAGATAGATGGTATCGAAGTTGCTTATTCAAAAGAAATCATTGAGAACCTTCAACTTAGTATGAACTATACTAACCTCTTTACTGCAGAAGACAAAGATGGGAACACACTTAAAAGAAGAGCTATTGAGACATTTAAAGCTGCTGTAGATTACTATGGTGTTGAAAGTCTTCATGTTGGTGCAGACCTTGAGTACGTAGGAAGCAGAACAGACATCATCTTTAACCCAGACTACACAACATCTGATGTAGAAACTGGTAAATACACTGTGATTAATCTGACTGCTGATTACCAAGTGACAAAAGCATTCCAAGTTTATGGTAAAATTGTTAATCTTACAGATGAAGAGTACCAAACAGTCTATGGTTATGCAACATCTCCAAGAGCATTTTATGCAGGTGTAAGAGCTAAGTTTTAATTATTTAATTGTAAAGTAACTGCCTCATTATTTTAATCGTGGCGTTGTTTTCCTCTTACTTTTCTAAAAAAGTAAGCAAAAGTCGTCGTGGCTCTCGAAACGTTACGTATTTTTTGCAAGGATGCAAAAAATACTACTTACAAGGACGTTCGCTACGACAGTTATCCATATAAGGAAGAGCATGAAAATTATACTGTTTCTATTTCTTACACTATATGCTTACTCACAAGAACGCATAGTCTCCCTCTCCCCTGCTATCAACGAGATAGTCTTTTCTCTTGGCTCTGGCGATGAAGTAGTGGGGAATACACAGTATTGTACCTACCCCAAAGCTTCACAGTCTGTGCCTAAAGTAGGTGGCTATTTTTCTCCTAGTTTGGAGAAGATACTTGCCCTAAAACCAAGCATTGTCATCATGCAACCTAACAATACCAAACTTGCACAAAAGCTAAAAAAACTGGTCATCAAAACAAAAACCATACCCATAGACAGACTCCCACATATTCAAAAAGCTATTACAGAGTTGGGAATCCTACTCCATAAAGAGAATCAAGCCAAAGGTATTGTGAAGAGTATCAATCATGCATTAGATGACATCAAAGATATTACTAAAGATAAAAAAATTCTCATAGTTATAGGGCATAACACTTCTTTGGTCAAGCAAATATTTGTAGTGGGGCAAAATCTCTACCTTGATGACATCATCAATGCATCAGGCAATACCAATGCCTTGCAGTCCAATCGTAAAGAGCAACCCATCCTTAACCAAGAGAACATCATCGCTACTAATCCTGACATTGTCATCCTCTTAGCACACTCCATGCACCAAAGAGGGCTTAGTGAGTATGACTTAAAAGAGCCATGGAGAGAGCTACCCATCAGTGCAGGAAAAACGAATGATATTTACATCATAGACAAAGAGTATTCAGGCATACCAAGTGACAGACTGGTACTTTTTTTACAAGACTTTAAAAAGATTTTAGAACATGCTTCAAATAAATAATTATTCCAATGCCATTTTGAGTAACATCTCTTTCTCTCTTGAAGCAGGTAAACACCTCATCATCCTTGGCTCTAATGGTGTGGGTAAAACTACTTTGGCAAAAGTCTTATGTGGCATCACCCCTAGTTCAAAGGTAGAGATAGATGGTCTCAATCCCTCTAAAGTCTATGGCAAAAAACGTGCTAAATTGATTAATTATATCCCTCCTAAGTTGGATGTATTTGATGACTTTATCACTGTACGTGAGTTTTTGGAGCTTGGGCTTATGGGTATTGTCGGGGGACAATACCCTACCATTGAAGAGGTACTTACGAAACTAAATATAGCACACCTTCAAGACAAAAGCTGCAAAACACTCAGCTCTGGAGAATCACAACTCCTTCTCATCGCCTCTGCACTCTTGCACGATGCAGGCTATACCATCTTCGATGAACCCACAGCCAACCTAGACCCACAAAAGATGCAACTTCTTTTTGGACTACTTAAAGATGACAAAATCCTCAAAAGTAAAATCATCATCACTCATAACCTAGACCTTGCCTACAAACTGGGGTATGATATTCTCTTTTTAGAAGAAGGAAAAGTGAAATTTCATGGCACTTCACATGACTTTTTTGCACAAGCACACTTAGATGCACTCTATGATGGTGCAGTAGAAAAACAAGACAATAACATCGTGGTGAAGTTATGAAAAAAGTTATCTTACTCTTTAGCCTGCTCTTGTTAGCCATCGCACCTTTTTTTGGACAGATAGCACTACCTCTCTCACAGCTTTTAGATGCTGGCACCATGGAGCATAAAGTCTTTTTTGACCTACGTCTGCCTCGTGTACTTTTGGCATTTTTGGTTGGAGGCATACTGGCGCTTGGTGGACTCATCTTCCAAACTGTCTTTCGTAACCCTATGTCCACACCCTTTACCCTAGGCGTAGCCTCAGGTGCAACACTCTTTACTGCCATAGCCATCATCTTAGGGTTTTCTGCACTTTCCCCTCTTTTTGCCTTTGTAGGTGCGATACTTACGGTCATCATACTCTTTAGTATCGCCACGAAGTTTGACGCTTACGATACCTCGTCGCTTTTGCTAGTGGGGATTGCCCTTTCGTTTTTTTATGCTGCTGCACTTATGGTGATGTTTTATGTTTCAACCTTGCAAGAGAGTTACGAGATTATGCGATTTACCATGGGGAGCCTTGACATTGTAGGGTTTAAAAACATCATCATCTTAGCCCTCACCTCTGTCTTTTTACTCTTTATCATACACAAGTACCACTATGAGCTTAAACTTTTGCTTACCTCGTACGAGTTTGCCTACCTTAAAGGCATAGATGTCAAAAAAACCAACTACATCTTACTCTTTGCAGTCTCTGTTGCCGTAGGTGTAGCAGTAAGCTTCACAGGTCCCATAGGGTTTGTAGGACTCATCATCCCTCACATCCTTAAAACTATCTATAAACAGAGTGCGGACAAACTCATCTTGCCTATTTTATTTTATGGTGGAGTATTCTTGGTACTCTCAGACCTTGTTGCAAGAAACTTGGGAACGATGAGCGACATTCCTATAGGTGTACTCACTTCGTTTTTAGGTGCACCATTTTTTATTTATTTATTGATTAAAGGTCGTAGATGATTTATAGTTTAATCACAATCCAAAGGTGCGGTGGCAACCGCACCCTACACAAAAGGAAATCATAGTGCTACATACCATCACAGGCAATCCAGACTACTTCCAAACGCTCAAGAACAAACAAGCAACCTTCATGCTTGCCATGTCCAACACAGCCACAGCCAACATAGAGGGCATCACCCAAGCAGGCATCCCAGGGATGTTACACCTTACCCCTGTACTTGATGCAGAGTTTTTAGCTACAGGTGAAGTACGAAGCCTGCCCAACATCGCAGAGACTCCAAAGGGTGTACCTACTCCTGCACTCATCACTAGAGCCATACATCTATTACACCCCTTTGCACATGTAGAACTACTAGACTTAGGCTTAGAGGTACAACCACAAGGCGATGATCTTACCATTCACCACTTTGACATTGCCCCAAGCCAAAGCATCGCAAAGGGAGCGAACATCGATGCCAAAGAAGTATTTGAAAAAGGGTATGCCTTTGGAAAAAACTACGCATGTAAAGATGACTACCTCATACTAGGTGAGTCTGTACCCTCAGGCACCACCACTGCCACAGCCACTGCCCTGGCCCTAGGCTATGATGCAAAAGAGCTTTTCTCCTCTAGCTTCAAAAACGTACCCAACAACATACGCCAAGAGACCATTAACAAAGCCTTGGTAAATATAGAAGGGAAAACAGACCTCTTTGACATCTTAGGAACAGTCTCTGACAATATGCTCATCTTTAACGCAGGATTCATACTCGGTGTAAACAGCCGTTTTCCTATTGTCCTAGCTGGTGGCACGCAGATGTCTTGTGTATTGTTGGTTGCTAACAGCATCGTCCAATACATGGGCACGAAGATTGACAGTTCAAAACTAACTCTAGCCACCACCAAATGGGTAGCCCAAGATGACAATTCTGACATCAAAGCCTTACTTGAAATGTTAGACTTCCCTATAGACGCTTACTACAGTAACTTCGACTTCTCACTCTCCAACCACCCTGCACTCAAACTCTATGATGAGGGAGAAGCAAAAGAGGGTGTGGGTGCTGGTGGAGCTTTGGTATATGGGATTTTGAATGGGCTTGGTAAAGAAGATATTACAAAAGAGGTTGAGGGGTTTTTAGGCTAATGAAAACTCTCTACCACGGCGGACAAAAATCAGGTAAGAGCCTACTAGCAGAGCAAAAGGCACTAAGCCTTGCAGGTGAGCAAAAGCCCTACTACATCGCTACCTATGACAACAGCTACAACGATGTAGAGATGGCAGAGCGTATTGCTGTGCATCAGAGCCAGCGTAAAGAGCAGTTTAGTACCATAGAAGAGACACTACATCTTAGCCAACACATCCAAGAGGGTCATACCTACCTCATAGACTGTATGAGTATGTGGTTGCTCAATACTATGGAATGGAGCATGGAAGCACTCTTAGATGAAGTCGAGATAATATGTAGCAAAGAAGCTAACTTTGTCTTTGTGCTAAACGACGTAGGCTCTGGGGTCATACCGCTAGATGCTATGAGTCGTAAGTATGTGGATAGGTCTGGCATACTAGGACAGAAACTTGCACAGCTTTGTGATGAAGTGTATGAAGTGAAACTCGGACTGGAGAACAGACTCAAATGACAACCTTTGAACACGGTGGTGATGTAACAGCTTTTGCCAAGGCTTGTGGCTGTGACATTAGTGAGGTTATTGACCTCTCTTCAAACATTAACTTTGTGAAGCCTCATGTAAATATTGACTTTAATGCGTTAGATATTGCACCTTATCCTAATTATGAGACTTTGTATGAGAGTATTGCTTCGCATTATGGTGTGAACATAGAAGAGATAGAGCTTTTTAATGGAGGCTCTTCGGCTATCTTTTCTTTGTTTTCTCATATCAAAGGTGCTGTAGCAACAACACCCTACGTAAGCATCTATTCTCCTGCGTATTTGGAGTATAAAAAGGCTGCTGGGTTTTTGGGTATGAGGTAGAACATATTGACCGATTTGAAGCATTTGATACAGAGGTAAAAGAGGGTAGCCTTGTGGTGTTTGTGAATCCTTCTACACCTGATGGGATGTTTTATGACATCGTACCACTACTAAAAAAATGGCAAGAGAAAAACTGCACAGTGTTAGTAGATGAATCGTTTATAGAATTTACTTCTAAAAGCTCAGTCACACAATACCTAGCAGAGTACCCAAACCTTTTCATACTCAAATCCATGACCAAGTTTTTTGGGGCTGCGGGCATTCGTGTGGGTACGCTTATCTCACAAGCTAGCAATATAGCCAAACTCAAAGCCAAAGAACCTCTATGGAAACTCTCTGCTTTTGATGCTACTTATATAAAAACTGTTTTACGCGACTCTACGTTTAAAGAGGTTTCAGATGTATACAACAAAGAAGCCAAACATTATCTCTTAGAGATACTCCAAAACACAAAAGAAGTAGAGCATATCTACCCCTCATTTGCAAACTACATCCTCGTAAAGCTCAACATCACTGCAAAAGCATTTCAAGAAAAACTCATACCATACAACATCATGATACGTGACTGTTCTAACTTTGATGGGCTAGGTGAACATCATGTACGCATAGCAGTAAAGAGCATCGCTGAGCTTACAAAGCTCAAAGAGGTACTCCATGCATAACATCAGTATATTTGGTACGAGTTCGGATGCGGGGAAAAGTACCCTCACATGGGTTATCGGACGCATACTCCAAGATGCAGGCTACTCAGTCGCACCCTTTAAGGCACAAAATATCTCTAACAACGCCCATGTAGCAGATGATGGCTCAGAGATAGCCATCGCCCAGCACTTTCAAGCCAAAGCCTTGGGTGTACCCACCTCATGGCATAATAATCCTGTACTACTCAAGTCGGGCAGAGGCTCTTCGGCTTCACTCATCGTCAGAGGTAAGAGTGCTTCAGACAAAGATGTCAAAGAGTACTATCGTGACCTTGACACACTTAAACCTACAGTCAAAGAGGCATTTGAGTACTTAGATGCCAACTATGACTGTGTCGTAGCCGAAGGTGCAGGCTCTCCTGTAGAACTTAACCTCATGGACAAAGACCTCTCTAACATCTTCATAGCCACAAAGTACAACACCAAAATCATCCTCGTAGCAGACATCGAAAAAGGTGGGGTGTTTGCTTCTATTTATGGCGTGTACCATCTACTGCCAAAAGACTTACAACACAATGTCATCGGTGTCATAGTAAATAAATTTAGAGGAGATATGAGCCTGTTTGATGAGGGTGTAGATATTATAGAAAAAGAGTTTGGCATTCCTGTACCAGGTGTTCTGCCTTACGAGCCATTTAACCTTGGCTTTGAAGACTCTCAAAGCCTCCTCAACTACACCAAAAACTGTGAGAAAGCCACACGTCATGTAGCTGTCATCACTTACCCTACTATGAGCAACTACACCGACTTTGAGCCATTCCTTGCAGACCCTAACACCTGTGTGGAGTTTGTCACAGCTAACATCGACCTCTCAGGATTTGAATGCATCATTTTACCTGGCTCTAAACGTGTCATGGAGGACTTGGCTTGGCTAAAGAGAACAGGACTTTTTGAGCAGATACAAAAACACTACAAAGAGCAACATATCCACCTCATAGGCATTTGTGGTGGCTACCAAATGATGTTTGGGCATATTGTCGATAACGAGTGCGTAGAAGTGCAAGAGCCTACGACTGTTAAAGCCTTGGGCTTCATAGATGACGATATAGTCTTTCAAAAAGAGAAGATACTCAAACTTCATGGTGATACTTACGAGATACACCATGGCACATCTAAAGCATACCCTAGTGAGTACAAAACATAGAAACTATATGGTACATTCTCCCATGGGCTTTTTATCGATGAATGGTTTAAAAACTATGAAAAAGAGCGTATTGATGCTTTTGTTGAAAATATGAAAGTACATTTAGATGCTCAAAGGATACTACAAAGTGTACTTTGATATCGCACTTATCGCCTACACTATAGACCGTGTGTTTGGAGAGTTTCGTTTCATACGACACCCTGTGGTGCTCATGGGAGACTATATCAAATGGTTTGAGAAACGATTTTACAAAGATAACATATTTAGGGGAGCATTATTAACCCTAAGCCTCACAAGCATAGTGGGAGCTGTAGGGTGCTGTTGCCACAGCACCTTTGCATACATATTTCCAGAGTATATCAGTGCCATTATACTGGGTATCATCGCTTCAACCACCATAGCCTCTAAAATGCTCTACGATTCGGTTAAAGATATTGTCAACCATCCAGAAAATATCAGATTCCTCGTAAGCCGTGATACAGAAAACCTCAGCACTTCAAACATCAACAAAGCAGCCATAGAGACCTATGCTGAAAATCTATCAGATGGGGTCATAGCCCAACTGTTTTATCTGATACTTTTTGGCTTATGGGGTGCATTTGTCTATAAAGCTATCAATACTTTAGACTCTATGGTAGGCTACAAAAATAAAAGGTATGAAAAGTTTGGAAAGTTCTCTGCCAGACTGGATGATGTGGTGAATTATGTTCCTGCTAGGATAACCGCCTTGTTAATCATCATATTATTTCGTAGGGGAAATCCCTTCTGGTTGCCCTTCAAACAAGGAAAACTTCATGATAGTCCCAATGCAGGACACCCCATCGCTGCTATGGCTTTGAGTCTTGGCATTAAACTCGGTGGAGACACCTCTTACTTTGGAAAAATAAAATCAAAACCCTTTTTTGGAATAGGTAGAGAAAATATCACCAAAGATGACATACAAAATGCACTAAACTTACAGCCAAGATTGGATATATTCATTCTATTATTTTTAGGATTGGGAGTTGTACTTTGAGTGAACACTATTTGGGACTAAAGTTTATGTTTTCCTACTTTAGCATACTACCTGTGCGTTTTGCAAAAGACGATGACCTCTCAACCCCTACAGTTTTAGCCTCTATGCTCTTTTTTCTTCCTTTGGGTGGGTTGGTATTGGGGAGTATCGCTTTAGGTATCTTTACCCTACTTGAGCCGCTTTGGTGGCTTGGTGCATTGGTTGCAGGAGTAGCCTATATGATGCTTTATGGTTTTTTGCATACAGAAGCCATTATGGATGTAGCAGATGCACTCTATGCCAAGCACTCGGGTAAAGATGCTTATGAGATTATCAAAGAGCCTACGGTTGGGGCTATGGGTGTACTTTGGGCTGGGTGTATGGTATTACTTAAAGTGGGTGGCATTGTCTTTCTTTTACTACATGGAGAGTACGCACTTTTTCTTTCGGTTTTGATGGTGAGCCGTTTAGGACTTTTACTGCTTTTCTTTACACAAACCTTTCGTTCTTCATTCATTACACAGATGCAAGAAGGCTTTAGTAAAACATACTTTACAGCTTCGCTTATGCTATTTACACTGATTGGGGTAGTTCTTAGTTCTTGGCATTTTTTAGTATTACTTCTGTTTGGCTTACTCTTTAGCTACGTTCTTGCAACTATTCTCAGAAAAAATCTAGGGTTTATCAATGGGGATGTGTTGGGAACCACGCTCGAAAGTACAGAGATTATACTCTTCATACTAGGAGCCACACTATGGCTCTAACTCTCCTACGTCATGCAGCGCTATCTAAAGAGAATGAACATCGCTATAACGGATGGACAGACCTAAACATAGACCCCTCACTCTTTGATGCACAAAAAGTAGCACTCCTTAGTAAACAAAAGTTTGACCTCATCTACTCTTCAGACCTTGTACGCTGTCAGCAGACTTTAGAAATGATGGGCATGATGGAGTACATCACCGATGAACGCCTGCGTGAAGTACGATTTAAAGAGGAGATAGAAGGACTTAATTTTAACGAGATAGAGAAGTTAGCCTCCTATAAATCCAGCTATATAGAACAAAGAGAATCATGGCATGAGTATATTTGTGACGAGTCACAAGAAGCATTTGAGGCACGGATTAAAGACTTTTTAGAAGCATTACCTGTAAACAAAGAGATACTCATCTGCTCCCATGGTGGTACACTACAAAAAATGATGGCAATACTCGGCTATGCCAAAAACAAAATAGCCTACCTAGAACATATAAGGATAGACAATGTCATATAGCTCATGGTTTCAAACACACGGAGAAAAACATAAAGCCATCATGGACAAACTCACACACCTGAGTGATGATGAAGTCATCGCCTACTTCAGATTTGAAAATATGGTAGAAAAAGAGCCAGACTTCTGTCCACTCTACAAAGACCATAAAAAATGCCACGACATGAAAGAGCTCAACTGCTACCTCTGTGCCTGTCCCAACTTTAGGTTTGACGATGAGGGCTTCAAAAAAGTAGAAGAAAAACCCTCTACTCCACCTGCAACATAGAATCAAAAGACGGCAGCCAATACATCAGCGATGACGCCATACACCAAAACTGTGCAGGTTGTAGGGTACCTCACCATGAAGCATATATTCAAAAGTTATTTGACAGATATTGGTTTAAAATAATGAATAATGAAGAAGGTCTTACCGAAGAAATAAATGATTTTCGGTATAATCGCGTTTATGAACGAAGATTTAGACTTACTTAACCCACCATCGACAGACTTTTCCATGCTTGACTACGAGTGCGCATACATTCCAGGCAACAAGGTACGTATGAACTACAAGTATGTTGCACAGGCATCTAAGCAGTTTGCCACTGCCGTTATTGCACGTGGATGGAGACGTTTTGGGAAGTACTTTTTTCACCCTATCTGTAATGGATGTAACGAATGTAAAAGCATCCGCATTGATGTAACGAACTATAAGTATTCTAAGTCACAACGCAAAACCATAAAGCGTAATGCAGAAACAAAAATCATCGTGCAAGAGCCTACACTCACACAGGCACATTTAAACCTCTACAACAAATACCACGCATACAAAAGCCAAACTGATGGTTGGACCCATAGAAATATCTCTCAACGTGAGTATCATGAAAATTTTGTAGACGGTGCGCATGACTTTGGAAAAGAGGTACTCTACGTCATAGATGACAAACTAGTTGGCGTTGACCTCATCGATGTACTTGACGACGGCATAAGCTCCATCTACTTCTATTATGACCCAGACTACGCACGTTTGTCTTTAGGAACCTATTCGTTACTGTATCAGATAAAACTTGCAAATATTTTAGAGCTTCCATGGATTTATTTGGGGTATTGGGTAGATGGATGTAAGGCTTTTGCCTATAAATCAAAGTTCCAACCAGAAGAGATACTTGATGGTTTTCCTCATGTTTCAGAACAGCCGTTATGGGAGACTTGGAATAAACCTCAAAGTTAAGGTGCTGTAGCAACAGCACCCTACAATTTTCTACACCATTTTAAGAATAGTCTATCTGGATTAACTCTTTTGTCTATATCATTATCTTCTAAGATATGTTCAGCCAATAGTTTCGCCATGAGTGGTGCAAAGACAAAACCACGTCCTCCAAGTCCGTTAAGTACATACAAGTTATCGATATACTCCAATTCTGGCTTGGCTCCTCGTACTATGGCAGGATACGTTTCTAACATATAAGGTACATCGATCACCTGACCCACCGAAGGGAAGTAGTCTTTAGACCCAGCACGCATGCCACAATAGGTTTTTACAAGTTTTAAATCTGAAGTATCTATCATGTCGGAAGCTTTTTCTTGGAGACTTAGAGCTTGTGTGTCACTACACTCTACAGGTTCTTTCACCATCTTTTCATGTGTTGCACCAAGCTTAATAATACCATCAACATTTGCTCCCACTGACATAGACTGATGCATACTCACATTTAACTCTAGTTTTGAACTAAAGTCACCTCGTGTACCCCATGTACCTCGTATGCCCATGTATCGTAGGTCAGCTGAGTTACTTTCATATCCTGTGGCTAAGATGATGTTTTTGGCTTTGGCTTTGACTTCGACAGACTCAGCCACCTTATTGATCGTCGGTTCCTGAGCCTGTCGAAGGACATTCCACATTCCATCTTTATAAACAATTTCTTCAATATTACAAATCTGAACTTCAATATCTTTCAATAAATATTCACAGACCTGAGGGGCATCACAATCCCCAGCATCAGGGAAATAAAAACTGTCAAAATCTGCCTTTATGCCAAAAGATTGAAGTTTTTCTTTGCTGTAGTTTTCATATGTTGTATCATTAAATTTCTCATATTCAGAAAACTTCTGAGCATCCATCTCATCTTTAGGTATACGTATCACCCCTGTTTGGTGAAAATACTCAGCACAAGTAGAGAGGTAAAACTCTTTAGCATACATAAATGCTTCATTGGTCAATGTTTGAAGCGCTGAACCTTTCCCTATCTTAGGAGAAACAAAAGCACCAGCAGCCCCTGAACCACCAGAGGCTATGCCATTTTTATCTACTACTAATACTTTTTGATTTTGTTTTGTGAGAGTGTATGCAATTGCAGCCCCTGCAATGCCTGCCCCTATGATGATGGTGTCGTAGGTTTTAGGCATTACAACTTTAATGACATTATCATGCTTTTAGATACTGCTAAAAGTTCATTCAATTGTGTGTCACAAATATTAAAAATGATCTCTGCATCTAAATCAAAATAATGATGAGAGAGAATATCTCTAATACCTTTTACACCTCTCCAATCTATTTGTGAATATTCGTTTAATAATGTTCTATCTGTGAGTTTATCAATATTTTTAAAACCTTCTCCTATAGCTACAAGTCGCATAGAGATACTATCTAGTTTTTCTAACTTATTTTCATCCGATAAAAAATCATCACTACTACTTATACTTTCAAATCGTTTTTCTATAAGTTGGAGAGAATACACTATGTCTTCTAGTGTAGAAAGAAGCATGTTCACTTTATCAGACAATTAATAAATCTTTTTTAATCGTTTCTAAAAAAAATGGTTTCATATATTTATGTTCACGAATAATGTCTACTTTGATTTTCAAATCGTTTTCTATCTTTTCTTTTAAGCGTACCAAATTAAACAAATCAGGTTTCACTTTAACCAATAGATCAACATCACTCTTAGGTGATGCTTCATCACGTGCATAACTACCAAAAAGTCCTATTTGTTCTACTTCAAACTGTTTATAAAATTCATCTTTATGCTGAGACAAATAATTTAAAATATTTTCTTTGTTCACAAAGACTCCTTTTGGTTTTTATTTATTATACATTTTTTTGCTAGGTTAGTCAAAAAAATATCGCATCGCAACTCTAGCTGTGATACTTTTACTGTTCATATAGATTAAACATTCGACTTCATTAAACGAGTTAGAAATTTGGATACTTCTTTACAATCCTATAACCTGCTCTAGAGATAAAAAATGACGCCAATAAAGCTATAAAATCTACAGTTAATGGCGCTTTAAATAAAAAAACAATGCATCATATAAAGTAGTAAGCAAAATACCTATTCCCCAGAAACATAAGAATATTCCCCATAAAAATACAAGGTATCTACCCATTTTAATATCAAATAAGACCAACTTTATTTGCTTATCATACATATCAATAAGACCACCAATACTTATAAAAAGCCATGGTAACAATAAAAAAAGCCAAAGAAAAAACCAAATAATCATAAATCCTAATTCTTCGGGATATAGGAATTCCATATAAAACACTATCCAAATTATATTAAATGCAATTCCAAGATAATGTTTCATTATGTATGTTTCTTAAACCGTAATTTCCTTAATATCCGCCACACTCTTAAATGTCTTATACACAGACCCAATCGTATTCAAACGGTTATTTTTCAACGCCTCATCCTCCGCATTTACCATCACATCATCAAAGTACCCATCAAGTTCACGTTTGAGTCCGAACATTGCTTCTAGTTCTTCTTTGTAGTTATGGTAGGTAGCGTTAATGACTTTTTCATAGGCATTGTAAAGTGTTACTTCTGCATCTTCTTTGAAGAGTGAAGTATCTATGTTCAAGTCTGCATCCAAATCTACATCTTTAGAGATGTTCGCCACACGTTTAAAGGTAGAGAACTGCTCTTTGAATGTGTCTGAACTTACTATCTCATTGAGTGCTGCTACCTTTTTGGCTATTTCGTTGATATCTCTTTCACCTGATGCCAAAACTGCAGAAATAACAGATGGATTTGCATCGAGAGATTTGTTAATACGCTCGATGATGAAGTCAATCAACAAGTTGGTATCAAAGTCATCATAAGCATCTTGAAGTAGTGAAATAACATCATCTATGTTAAATGATAAGTCATATTCTGTCACTATGCGCACGATTCCATTGACAGCACGTCTAAGAGCAAATGGGTCTTTTGAACCTGTTGGTAGCATACCTACCGAGAAGAGTCCCATAAGTGTATCTAGCTTCGCAGACATCGCGACAATAGATGAGAAGATAGATGTTGGTAGCTCTGCACCCTCACCCACTGGCATATACTGCTCTTTAATGGCAGTATAAACAAGTTCATCTTCTCCTAGTGCTTTGGCATAGTAGTAGCCCATAAGCCCTTGAAGTTCTGTAAACTCATAGACCATTTCAGACATAAGGTCAGCTTTTGCAAGGTTGACTGCTCTGTCCATAAGTTTTTCTAGTTCTACATTGTTTTTAGCTGTCTGGGCTTCTACTTTTTCCATGTAGAGACCAAGAAGTCGCATAGCAATATTTTTCTCTCTAACTATCTTGTCTGCCAGTGTTCCTAGTCCATCGATGAATTGAACTTTTTCAAGTCCATCAGTGCTGAGTCCATTTTTCAAGTCATTTTTGTAAAAGAAGAGTCCATCGGCAAGACGTGGCTTAAGTACACGCTCATTTCCTGCAACTACTTTTGAGTAGTCATCTGTGTAGGCATTGGATACCACTACAAATTTATTGGCAATCTTTCCACCCTCAAACACAGGGAAATAGCGCTGATGCTCTTTCATAGAAGTGATGATGACTTCAGGGGGAAGCTCCAAGAAAAGCTCATCAAATCTACCCACCAATGCTTTAGGGTTTTCAGTAATCGCCACAACTTCAGCAAGTAAAGCATTGTCACGTTCTATGATGATGTTATGCTCAGCCTCTAGTGCCTCAAACTCAGCTAAGATAACAGCTTCACGCTCGCTAGGCTGTAACATCACAGCACCCTCTCCCAGAATCTCCTCATAGGCATCAATATTTGGTACTTCTACTGCATCATAACTTACCATACGGTGTACATAGGTTTTAGTATCGGACTGTACACCATAGAGTTCTACAGGTACAGAGCTTTCACCCATACGTACTTGAAGCCAACGTATAGGACGGATAAACTCATCGCTTCTGTCTCCCCATCGCATCATCTTTCCAAATGCCATAGAGGCTATCCACTTCTCTAACATCTCTTGTAAAAGTGAAGCTGTCTGTGCACCTTTTTCTTCTTTTTTGAAGTAGAGTACCTCTTTGCCATTTTTCTCACCACGTCCTAGTTCTTCAAAGCTCACACCACACTTACGGGCAAAACCTTCAGCTGCTTTGGTAGGCTCACCATCTTTAAGCGCAGCTACCATAGGAGGACCAAAAAACTCTACTGTCGCATCTGCTTGACCTACAGGCATAGAGTCATGCTTAAGTACCAATCTTCTAGGTGTATAAATGAAGTCAAAGTCATTGACTAGATTATATTCAGTAAGTATCTTTGTCCATGATTTTTCAATGTTAGCTACGATTTTAAGTAGTGGTATCGCGGGTAGTTCTTCTACACCAATTTCGATGAGTAAAGGTTGTGTCATAGTAGGATTTCCTAGATAAAAATAAATTAGTAATATTTTATCCAAATGTTCGTTAATAATGAGGTTAAATACTTTGGTGTATAATTATATTGTTTATGCTATAGTAATATATAATCAATGTTTAAAGGAAAATTATGACTTGTCCATACTGTAACAAGGATACTATCAATTTTGCTAAAATTTATTTATGGCCGTATGGTACAAAAAAGTGTCCAAATTGTAATAATTATTCAAGAGTAAAAAGTAATATTCCATTAAGCTTTATATCATTAGTTTTAGGTGTAATTTGGATATCAGTACCACTAATTCTATTGAAAAACCCTTGGTACTTAATTCCATCAACATTAATAATATTCAGCATTGATTATCTAATGGATAAAAAATATAGATACTTAATTGTACTTTAAATATATTGATATTGCTATAACCATTGACTAACAAAAAATCAATCTAGTTTGTCTTCATCATCCAACATGTCAATACGCCTTCCCTCGTCATCAAACTTATTTTTATAATAGTTTCTGACGATGCCAAAAGTTATATAGACAAAAATAAACATAGCGATGACATAAAGTATATCTCCAAAAGACATTAGTTCTCCTCCAGAGTGTTAGCAATGGTAATTTTTTCAAAACCATCATAGTTTTGACGCAAAGCATCGTAGATAACCACTCCCACTGAAACACCAAGGTTAAGACTTCTCCCCTTGCCACCCATAGGAATGGTAATACACTGCTCAGGATGTGCCAAAAGTACTTTTTCATCTATGCCTCTGGTCTCTGCACCAAAGAGAATATGGTCACCTTTTTTAAAAGGTGCGTTAAAGTAAAGGTTATCTGTTTTAGTTGTACCCATATAAGAGTTTTTTGTAATAGGATGTGCCTCTAAATACGCGTCAAAACTCTCCCACACTACTAAGTCCAAGTGTTTCCAGTAGTCAAGCCCTGCGCGTTTTACAGCTTTATCATCTATATCAAAGCCTAGAGGTTTTATGAGGTGTAGTGTTGCACCTAGATTGACACAGAGTCTACCTATGGTACCTGTATTTTGGGGGATTTGGGGTTCGACTAATACGATATTGAACATATAGGCATCCTTATTTCTACTATTTATACATCATTCTATAATATCCGAATTATGCATATTGAGGCGTTGTTTCTCTCGTCATTTTTTTTAGAAAAAAACGAAGCAAAAAAAGCGTCTCTCCTCTCGAATCGCTTCGCTTTCAAGGTCGTTCGGAGAGACAGGGCACGGAAGCGTGATTTAATGGAGACACGCTTCGCGTGCTATTAAAATATAACGGTCTTATTCCCATTCACAAAGACTCTGTCGTTGAGTACAAGTGCTAAGGCACGGGAAAGCACTATCTTCTCACCATCACGTCCTGCACGTTGCATATCTTGCCAACTGAGTCTATGTGTCACAGGAATGACATCTTGCGCGATAATCGGCCCTTCGTCAAGGTCATCAGTTACATAGTGTGCCGTAGCACCTATAATCTTCACCCCTCTCTCAAAAGCTTGTTTATAAGGATTTGCTCCTATAAATGCAGGGAGGAAAGAGTGGTGAATGTTGATGATTTTATGTGCATAAGCTTTAACAAAAGTAGAAGTCAAAATACGCATATATTTGGCAAGAACAATGTAGTCAAATTCATATTTGTCTATTTGAGTCATCACTTTTTCTTCATGTGCTTCTCGACTAAGGTTATCTGCTGAAATATAAATAAAAGGGATATCAAAACGCTCTACAAGTTCTTTAAGTGTTTCACGGTTACCTATAACACACTGTATCTGGGCACCCAGTTCACCATCTGCATGACGTACAAGTATGTCACCTAAAGCATGAGACTCTTTGGTTACCATGAGGATGATTTTTTTATCTTTTGGTTCGATGACTCTTATATGTGCATCTGCAGGTACAACCGTACGTAGTTCATCTTCAAGCTCTTGTATATCAAAGAGCCCTGTGACAATCGTACGCATGAAAAAACGACCATGTTCTTTATCTACAAATTCACGGTTGTTGTCTATGTTTAATCCTCTGTCATAAAAGACTTTAGAAATTTTATAGACCAGCCCCTTTGCATCTTCACAGTCTATGAGTACTCTTGCACGTTTTTCCATACTTTACCTCTCTATGCAGGGTGGGTTTTCTAACCCACCGTAAACATGGTTCAATATCAATCATAAATGATTGTTGGTGGGTTAGAAAACCCACCCTACAATTTATCTACTAGCGTAGTCCGCGACAATATCACCCATCTCTGAACATGTCATAATCTCTTTGGCATCATAGTCACCAAGGTCACCAGTACGGTATCCTTCGCTTAATGCTTTTTTGATAGCATCATCTATCTTGTCTGCTGCTGCATCTTCGCCTAATGCATAACGCAACATCATAGATGCAGATGAAATAGTCGCTAACGGGTTAGCTATCCCTTGTCCTGCAATATCAGGTGCTGAACCGTGAATAGGTTCAAATAGTCCTACACCTTTACCCGTACTAGCACTTGGAAGAAGCCCAATAGAACCAGAAAGCATTGATGCTGCATCAGACAAGATATCTCCAAAGATATTTCCTGTCAAGATGACATCAAACTGTTTAGGATCACGAATCAGTTGCATCGCAGCATTGTCTACATACATATGTGTAAGTTCAACTTCTGGGTAATCTTTAGCTACTTCTTCTACGATTTCTCTCCAAAACTGGCTTACTTCAAGTACGTTTGCTTTATCGACAGAACAGATACGTTTATCACGTTTCATAGCAATATCAAATGCCACTACAGCAATACGCACTACCTCTTCACGTGTATAGATCATGGTATTATATGACTTATTGGCATCATATTCACGTGGCTGACCAAAGTAGATACCACCTGTAAGTTCACGTACAACCATAATATCCACACCTTGAATCACTTCAGGCTTCAAACTTGAGGCATTCACCAACTCATCATAAACCATAGCTGGTCTAAGGTTTGCAAATGTTCCCATCTCTTTACGTAGTCCAAGAAGTCCTGACTCTGGGCGTAGATGTCTTTCTAGATTATCCCATTTTGGGCCACCTATAGCACCAAAAAGTACTGCATCACATTTTTTCACACCTTGAATTGTCTCATCTGGAAGCGGCACACCAGTTTCATCGATGGCAGCACCACCAAGTAACATCTCTTCATACTTAAGGTTAAACCCTTGCGTTACAGAAACTGCATCAAGTACTTTTATCGCCTCATCAATGATCTCAGGACCAATCCCATCACCTTTAATAACGCCTATTTTATAACTTTTCATACTTTTATGCCTTTTCTATTTTTCTTTGTTTGCTATCTCTTGTTTTGCGAACTCAATAAGCCCACCTGCATCTACCAACTCTTGCATAAACTCTGGGATAGGTGTAAATTTGTAGGTTTTTGCCTGAGAAACATTGATAATTTCTCCTGCATCCATATCTACTCTTACAGTATCACCTTCTTCTATCTCTGCAGCTTCTGGAAGTTCAAAAATAGGAAGCCCCATATTAAATGCATTTCTATAAAAAATACGTGCAAATGTAGGTGCAATAACAGAGGCTACCCCTGCTTCTTTAAGTGCAATAGGTGCATGTTCACGACTTGAACCACATCCAAAGTTCTCACCCGCAACGATAATGTCACCTGGGTTCATTTTTGAAACAAATGCAGGATCTGCATCTTCCATCACATATTTTGCTAACTCTGACGCATCAGAAGTATTGAGATATCTTGCTGCGATGATGAGATCTGTATCGATGTTATCACCAAATTTCCAAACTTTACCTTGCAAATTTTGTCCTTCGTACAGGGTATCTAACCCCTTAAAATTTTCGCGATTATAGCTGAAAAAATAAAATTTATCAAATTTAGGGCTAAAAATGAATGAAATTTCGGTATAATCCATCTTAATTATTTCTGAGGTTTCCCCCTCACATTTTCAAGGACACAAATGGCAGCAAAAGATAGCATGAAGAACATAGAAGCACTCTTTACATCTAAGAAAAAAGGCGATGTGGTTACACTCGAAAACATTGCTAAAGAATTCACCAAACAACCCACTGCTGCACAAGCTAAGAAAATACACAAATTTGCAACAGATTCTAAGACAGAGATTATATCTGCATCAGAGTATGCAAAATTTTTAACAGACAAAGAAAAGAAAAAACGCGCTGATGCAAGAAAACGTCTTGCTGAAAGTGGAGAAGATGAATTTGATCTCAATAAAGAGAAAGAAATTCTTGAATGGAGCCGTTCTGATTCACCTGTACGTATATACTTGCGTGAGATGGGTAAAATCCCACTTCTAACAAAAGAAGAAGAGGTTGAACTTTCTCAAACGATTGAAGAAGGTGAGGACATTATTATCGATGCTATCTGTTCAGTGCCTTACCTTATCGGATATATTATCAACTATAAAGAGCCTTTACTTAACCGTGAAAGACGTGTTAAAGAACTTTTTAAATCTTTTGAAGATGAAAAAGCATCTGCAGATGATGACGGTTCTGAAGAAACTGCTGAAGAGAAAGAAGAGAAAAAAGCACCTAAAGATGATAAACGTGTCAAACAGGTTGTAGATAGTTTTAAAGCACTTGAAAAAGCCAAAAAAGACTGGATGAAAGCACGTGAAGATTTAGATGCATTTTTAGAAACAGAAACTGACCCTGTAGCTATCTTACATGAGCGTCTTAAAATTGCATTTAAAAAAGAGTTACTTAAAAAGGCGCTTTTAAATCTTGGACCAACATCAAAACTCATCAATGAACTTGTAAAAGCGATGGAAACTGCTCTCACTTCTGATGACAGTTTTGACAGAGAGTTAAAAAGACTTGAGTACAAACTCCCACTCTTCAACGATACACTCAAAGAAAACCACCATAAGCTACTTGACAACATCATCAATATGGACAAAGATGACATCATCGATGCTGTGCCAGAAACAACAATGGTTTCTACCTATGTTGAGATTAAGAAACTTTTCGAAACAAGAGAAGCATCTAAAGGTGGTTTTGATCTTAGCGAAGAGAAGTTACAAGATATTCTAGGTCAAATCCGTCAGGGTAAAGCCAAATCAGAAGTAGCTAAAACACGTATGGCAAAGTCTAACCTTAGACTTGTTGTGAGTATTGCAAAGCGTTACACCAACCGTGGTCTTCCATTCCTTGACCTTATTCAAGAGGGTAACATCGGGCTTATGAAAGCGGTTGATAAATTTGAGTATGAAAAAGGATACAAGTTCTCTACCTACGCAACATGGTGGATACGTCAGGCCATCTCTCGTGCCATTGCTGACCAGGCAAGAACGATTCGTATCCCAATTCACATGATTGAGACCATTAACCGTATCAATAAAATTATCAGAAAACACCTCCAAGAGACAGGGAAAGAGCCAGATTTAGATACTATTGCAGAAGAAGTAGGACTTTCAGTTGATAAAGTGAAGAACGTTATCAAGATTACTAAAGAACCTGTATCATTAGAGACACCAGTAGGTGATGAAGATGATGGTAGATTTGGTGACTTCATCGAAGACAAGACTACACTTAGTCCAACAGATGTAGTACTCAAAGATGACCTTAACAACCAGATAGACGAAGTCCTTGACCAACTCAACGAAAGAGAAAAAGCTGTCATACGTATGCGTTTTGGTCTGCTTGAAGACGAAAGTGACAGAACATTAGAAGAGATTGGTAAAGAGCTTTCTGTGACTCGTGAGAGAGTAAGACAGATAGAATCTTCAGCTATTAAAAAACTTAAACACCCTAAAGTTGGTAGAAAACTTAAGAATTATATAGAGGAATAGACTTTGTCTTCTCCTCACTTTTTTGTCCTCATCATAGGCACAGAAATCCTCAACCGTCGTCGTGAAGATGCACACTTTGACTTTGTCACCAAAGCATTAGCTGACAAAGGTCACAAACTTACAGGTTCTTTCATCATAGAAGATGATCCTGCGCTTATTATTCAGACTATTAAATTTATAGCCTCTCAACCTAACCCTGTACTTTTGAGCTTTGGGGGCATTGGTTCAACACCTGATGACCATACACGTAAATGTGCAGCTATTGCTCTACGTGGTGGAGATTTTGTAGTGCATGAAGAAGCCAAACGTATTATAGAGGAGAAGTTGGGAGAGGCTGCCTACCCTCACCCTATTAAGATGGCAGAGCTTCCAAAAGGTGCGGCACTTTTAGATAACCCTGTGAACAAAATGCCTGCCTTTTCTTTAGATGAGCGTTACTTCTTTATGCCAGGTTTTCCTGAGATGAGCCACCCTATGGTGACAGAGATACTGGAAAAACTCATCCCACATAAAAAAGAGACCTATAGATATATACTCACGGCACTCTGCAAAGAAAACATTTTTATAGAAGTGATGGAAAATATGCCAAAAGGTGTGTAGTTCTCCTCTTTACCAAAATTGCTTGACGAGGGATGGTCAGTGAGTATCTCTGTAGCAAGTGATGATGAGACTTTGGCAAGAAAAGCATTTTCTATGTACGTCGATGTACTTAAAAAAGAAAATATCTCCTACACACTTGAAGACAAAGCCTAACCTTGACCTACCTAGACACACTCAAACACCCCATCATTAGACGGCTTTCTCTTATACAGTTTATCTCTTACTTTGGAACATGGTTTTCTCAAGTAGCTATATTTTCTATGTTGGTTGCCCATGGTGCTGATGAACTTACCATCGCATTTACCGCAGCCATGTCTATGCTTCCTGCTGTAGTCCTTGCTCTTATTATAGGACTTGTGGTTGACCGTATAGCGTTTAAAAAGCTTATGTCTGTGCTGTTGATAGTAGAAATTTCTATGACACTAGGGTTTATCTTTATAGACTCTCTATCCTATGTTTGGATACTGATGATACTCATCTTTATACGCTCTTCCGCAGCTTCTATGCTCTTTTCAGCCGAGATGGCTCTCTTTCCCAAGCTCGTCTCTGGGGATATGCTCAAAAACACCAACGAAATACACTCTGTTATCTGGTCTGTCTGTTATGCTTTGGGTATGGCAGTAGGTGGTGTGGTCACTTATTATATAGGGTTTGACCTTGCCTTTAGCATTGACGCCATACTCTACACTGTCGCCGTGCTTTTACTGATAGGATTGCATATCTCCATAGAGACCATTACCCATACAGAATCAAACTTTGAGATGCTTAAAATCTGGTTTTGCCTATATCATCTCACAAAAAAAGATACTCCATCTCATCCTCCTGCATGCATCTATAGGACTCACCTCTTTTGATGCACTCATTACCCTACTTGCAGACTTCCAGTATAAAGAGCTCATCGCTGTGCCCCTAGCCATCGGATGGATGAATGCTACAAGAGCCTTGGGACTGATGATTGGCCCATTTTTTATCTCTAAAATTATCTCTAAACACAATTTGCACTACTTTTTCATACTCCAAGGTCTTGCCATCATACTCTGGAGCTTTTTAGAGTACAATTTTTACTTTGCACTTGTAGGGCTGTTTATCACAGGTTTTTTCATCACGACACTCTGGTCATATACCTATCTACTCATACAAGAAGAGACAGAGAGTAAGTTTATGGGAAGGGTCATCTCTTACAATGATATGATTTTTATGCTCTCCAATGTTGCTACGGCACTCTTTATAGGCTATGCCTCAAAATGGGGTGTGTCCTTACAAGGTATTACACTTACATTAGGCTTTGGTTTTTTTGTGTATGCGGCATATTATTTTTGGTTTAAGAAGTCCTATTTAGATGTCCACTAATCCACGTTCCATCTGCTACCACTGTTACAGACCCAAGACATCATGTATGTGTGCATACATCACACCCATAGAAACCAACACACGCTTTGTCATACTCATGCACCCAAAAGAGTTTAGAAAGACCAATAACGGCACAGGACACTTTACCAACCTCTCTTTAAAGAATTGTGAACTTCATGTAGGTATAAACTTTACAAACAATGATGCAATCAATGCAATATTGGAAGATAAAAATAATAATTGTTTTGTACTCTACCCTTCTAAAAACAGCATCAATTTAAATGAAGAGAAGATAAGCGAAGATAAAAAGCAAACCGTACTATTTCTTATAGACTCAACATGGCCATGTTCGCGTGCCATGCTTAAAGAGAGTCAAAACATAGATACTTTGCCAAAAGTAAGTTTTACACATACAAAGAGTTCAGCCTTTACCTTTAAAGAGCAGCCACAAGAGTATTGTCTCAGTACGATGGAGAGTACACTCTGTGTCCTCGAATTACTGAATCAGCATCATATAGAACATATCTCACAAAGTATACTCAAAGACTTTTTAAAACCATTTCATAAAATGGTTGCATATCAACTTTCATACACCTAAACCTTTAGTAAATCGTCTGATAGACCTTCTGAGCCAACTGTCTGGCACCTTCTTTATTTGGATGCACTTTATCTGGAAAGAGCGATCTTTTATTACTTAAGGTACTGTAGATATCTATCACTTCAACACCATTGATTGAAGCAATTTGGGTGATTTTAGGGATTATCTCATTCTTAATACGCGTATCAGTAATACCTGCAACTTCACCATACACAGGAGGTGGATAACAGATATACACTCTTGGCTGACTTGCTAGGTTTTTATAGCTTTGTATGAGCTCATTATAGTTACCTATAAATTTACTCTTATGCTCCCAATTGATTGGTTTGGCATCATTGGTACCCAACATAATAATAACAATATCAGGGTTAAAGTCATGAGACGGAACAAAAGTACTGGTATTCCAATAAGGCGTTGTACCATTTTTTAATACTGTGGCTGATTTTTTACCAAAATTTCCTACTTCCCAACCTGCTCCAAGCATTGCAGAGAGTTGTGCAGGATAACTCTCTTGTGAAGGATTTGACAATCCCGTTCCTTCGGTAATACTATCACCTACACAAGATACACGTAATGCACTGGGATTTTCAGAGGTTGTAGGTACATTGGACTCTGAGCTAGAATCACCACATCCACTTATCACAAAACCAATAAGCAGAAATAACAAAAGTTTAAACATTTTCATACTTAAATCATTTTCTCAATTAAAGCGATAATCTTTTTTATCTCTTCATCAGAGACTTGACCAAACTTTTTATAAATCAATCGACCTTTTTGATCAAAGATTAAAATATCTGAATTGTCATCAGCCAAACTCCATTTATCAACTAAGACCTTTTTCTTGTCTTTCACATAGATAGTGTCAGGAAACTTTTTCTGTTTCTTTTTTAATAGTGACTCCAAAACCATATTCGGTATCCACGTTGCAGCAAGGTTAATTATGGCTACAGAATTTACTTTTTTTCTATCAAATTTTCTTGCTTTAAGTGCATCAGCCAAAGGATTGTTCAAATCCCTCTCATCAGGATCTACATAAAAAACAGTGTAGACCTTACCCTTTAACATACTCGAATGCCATGCTGTACCATCAAGCTTTCCACCATTTTCACCCTCAATAGTCACAGATGGTGCTATCTTTCCTAACTCAACAGCGCTTAGACTTACCAATAAAAAGGATAATCCTATTAAAATTTTCTTCATAATCTTCCTCCATACAAAAATATATTAACCATAGTACCCTAATTTGATGAAGTATTTATACATTTTATGCTACTATTTGCAAAATTTAACCTAGATGGAGAATACCTGTATGGATATTACTAAAATTGGACATGGGGAAAACCCAGATGCAGTCAAAGCAATCATTGAAGTACCACTAAACTCAATGATTAAATATGAGATAGACAAAGATTCAGGTGCGGTAGAAGTTGACAGAGTACTTTACTCTGCAATGCACTACCCAGCAAACTACGGATTTGTAGCAAATACACTATCAGATGATGGTGATCCGGCAGATATCCTTGTACTTTGTGATTACCCACTTCAAGCAGGTTCTTACATCAAATGTAGACTTGTTGGTGTACTTATGACTGAAGATGAGTCAGGTGGTGATGAAAAACTTATCGCTGTACCAACGGAGAAAATAGACCCAACATACGCTAAAATCCAAGATCTTGGTGATGTACCGGAGCATACGCTTAACCGTATCAAAAACTTTTTTGAAACATACAAAATGCTTGAGCCTAACAAATGGGTAAAAGTTTCAGGCTTCAAAGATAAAGCTGCAGCGACTGCTATCTTAGACAAAGCTATCAAAAACTACAAATAATAAAGGGAGTTAGAGATTAATCTCTCTCTTTCTATTGTCTATATAAGACCCAACACCTTTAACTATACCTTCAACTATCTCTTCTTGATAGTCTGAAGTAAAAAGTCTTTTACGCTCTTTAGTATTGGTTATATATCCCACTTCTACAAGTATAGAAGGTCTGCTTGCACCTACAAGTACATAAAATGGTGCAGGTCTTACTCCACCATCTTTTACCCCATTAAACTTATTTTTAAGGTTTTTTACCATATTTTGTTGTACATCTATAGCCAACTTATGAGACTCAATAATTTTAGGTCCATTAAGCACTGAGTCTATAATAACATCTTGACTTAAACTATCTGTGCCTTGAAGTACAGAAGCATTTTCACGAGCTGCAATGCGTTGTGATTTTGCATCTCTTGTTTTTTGTAGATAATATGTTTCAACACCCTCAACATCATTAAATCTACTTCTATCAGATATAGCATTGGCATGAACAGAA